>JAYVQZ010000476.1:0-3912 GCA_043776735.1 Deltaproteobacteria bacterium
AGAAAGCTCATGGAGAAGTCGTGGGCAACCACTCTTGCTGGCTATCGCGGCAGGGTTTTGCAGTGCCATAGCGCCCGCGATTTTCAGGCAAAATAAAAACGATTGAAATCTACCCATTATCTTTTCGGGATCCCTGTTGCAATGCGGCGAGAGTACCTCATAGACGTTACGATTGGGAAAAAAAGCATGCCTTTAAAAAAAACTAATAATGGTAACGACTCATTGCGAGCTTAAGATCTTGATTCGATAGAATGGATTCGTATTGGGGTAATGGGTATCGGTAATGGGCTGTCTTAACCAATATACGGTGTATTTGAAGTCGCCGAGCCCAGATTGCTGGTTTTCAAGGCGCTTTCGCTCGAGCCAATAGCGAAGTGATTTCAGAAGATTTGGGTCTCCTTGCCAAAGGTACCGAGCGTAACTCGCCCAGGCTTCACAAGAGATCTTGGGAAAGGGAGGTATCAGACCATGTTTAATTTCGCAGGAGCTTCCGATCATTGCCCGACACACGGGATCAAATTGCTTTCCGTCAATCGTTTCTGCCACGGTCAATATGTCATCGCTCCCCTGGGGATAGGACACGCTAGTGCAACTTCCAAAACGGCACCAATCCTGAAAAGTTTGAGTGGATAGGGTGATAGCATTGAGAAGGGAAGGACCCACCGGAGCTACCCATTGGGAAATAGGATAGTTCACGCGAAGAAAATGACTAAAGCAGGAAACGGCGAACAGCACAACAAAGGCAACTAATGCTTTCTGTGTTTTCCCTAAGGCATTAAGGAGAAGTGTGGGGTAGTAAGGGGTGCACTTCGCAAAAGCCTTGCGGATTTTTAAATGGCGAGAGATTCCCCCGAAAACGATCTCAGCGTCTTTCCATGGGAAAAATAAAAACAGAAAACAGAACATCGCTGCAGAAAATTCTCGTACGTACATTAGCAGAGCGAAGCTAAGATGAAGGGTACCGAGCATGATGAAAAGCAACCGCCGGCAAAGTCGCGGCCGAAAAGGATAAAACAGTAGAAAGGGCGCCAGAGCTTCTATCCAAATCGTGGCGTACGTTGCAATTTTTCCGACTGTCGGAGGAAGCCAACTTGAGGTCCAAACGCCAAGCGGTGTGATAAGCGCCCCTACTTGTAGTACGAGCAAGGAAAAATCGCCGTTTTTCCAATCCTGTGAAAATTTAGAAAAAACATTGAAGGAATAAATGATCGCAAACTGGAGCATGAGAGGAAAAATGAGTCGGGACCGGTACCCGTTATCCAAGGGGACATCTTTTCGTTTCATGAAATCAATAGAAAATCGATCTCCCAACGGTAGAAAAAGGCTCCATATTGTTAGCAAACGAAGGACCATGTGTCCTCCATGATTTAGAGCGAGAACCCGAGCATGAATGAGACAAAGAAAAATCGCCGAGAACAGATGCATTACGGGTGTGAGCAAGCCCAAGAAAAATAAAACATGGGAAATCAAGGCGGCCCCTAAAAGCCAGGCATTTCCCAAATCAGAATCAATCCATTGCAAAACCCCCCACGGGAACCAAGCGCTCTGGTCACTGGCTGTTTGAAAAGGTGGCAGCCATCCACTTTTTGCAAAAAAGAGTGGGTAATAGCCAATTCTTGTTGCGGTGTCATAAATAAGCAATGCGGCAAGGCACACGCGAAAGGCGCCCAGGGATCGCCGATCTAGACTGCACCAACTATCTGGAATTAATTCCTGCCATTTTGTGAAAGAAAAAAGGGGAAGTTTAGATTTAGACCGCCTTTGCAAAATTGCCCATAAGCACAAAAAAATAAAAAGGGCCGAATAAGCTAAAAACGGAGTGGTCTCTCCCCACCCACTCCGGAATTCGGGTTTGCTTTCCCAAAAGTCAGTTTGGTTTAGGACTTTGTAGCTTTTCCAATTATTTTGAGGCCCACAGAAGACACCAATCTCAGAGATCGTCACGTATCCGTCTGTTTTTCCCACCAGAAAACGCAAATAGCGCGCCGTTATCGGAGGGAAGTCAAACCGTCGCGTTCGCATGCCCGTGTCTTTTCCTTGGGGAACGACGCCCACCTGGCTCCATTGTTTTTGGTCAAGGGAAGCCTCAACGATAAAATCTTCGTTGTTATCTGCCTGCATGACCACTTGGGCCACCGATCGATTTTGCCCAAGATCAAAAACAAGGGGTTCCGATGCTAGCAGGAGAATCGTGGCCTCTTTTGAATTCCAGAACATTCCCTCCTGAAGCACTGCGCCATCACTTAGCTTCTCAGGACGATACAGATAGGGAGAGCTACTCGGTGCGATTCCGCTAAGTAAGTTTTCGCTGGAGCATTGATCCGAAAATCCAAAGGAGGAAAACAACAAGGGAAAAAGTAACAGCCATTTCATTTGGGGATATTCTAACGTAGCGCTCTAAACTTATCGACTGTTTGCCTTCACGGTCCCAGTAAGGGCTATGTTTTCTCACTCCAGCCGGAAATTTCTGTCTTCCTGATCGTCATGCCCCTGGGTTTGAGGTGTTCGAAAAAAAGAGAGGGGTTGAAAGTTTTCTCAGGGGGCAATGCCCCTCGCACCGCTGTTCTTTCATCGGCAATGAATTTGGCGGCTATGGCGGGGGGGCAACCGGTATTCACATCTGAGCCCAAGCCCCACTTAGGTATTCCTATGGTGTGGCAGTCCACTAGGACCGTTCTCTTTTTTCCATTTCGGATGCCTTTCACAATCGCGCGCAGGATTTCATGTTGCTTGAACAAACCAATCCGGTGAGAAGGCTTCTGTGACATCGCCACCCGGTCTACGACGAGAATGGGAGCGATTTTTGTGCCACGAATGTCTAAGGGCTCCGCCGAGGCCAGGCCCAAGTCGCGGAGAAATCGGACCTTGTTTACGAAGTCGTCATTAAACGCAATTTTGAAGGAGACTTCTCTGACGCCTTTGTCTCGAAAACTTTGAGGAAGGGTGGCAATCTCGGAGTGCAGCGTAAAAAAGGGACGGCGCATTCCTACCGGCGCAGGAAAACGGTAGGGATCAGCGCCACTCATAGGTTCTATAAAAGTGAGTTTTCCCTTGGTGAAAACGGCAGGCGGTTTGCTGAACTCTTCGAGAATGGTCTTAAGCGAATAGGATACGGGGAGGGCTGGGATATGATCGTACTTCGTCGCGTCGTGGGAACCCAGGCGAATGTGGATTTCAGACACCTCGTCCAGCTGTAAAACCGCCTCGGCGGCAAGAAGGTTGGTAATGCCAGGAGAGGCCCCCATTCCAAGGACGGCGAGCAGGCCTGCCGCTTTGAACCGAAGGTGATACTTTAGTTGCAATTTGGTAATGTGGAAAAGGCCGCCAAGATCAATGTAATGGCATCGAGCGATAAGGGCCGCTTCCATTACGGCGACGTTAAATTGATAGGGGCAGCAATTGATGACGAGGAAAGCCCCTTTAAGAGCCTCCTGCAAAGTTTCTTGTTTCGTGACATCGATAAAGATGGCACGGGGGGTCTTGAGCGATATTGCTAGCCTTTCTGCCTTCGTTTTATCGTAGTCCGCAATCAGCACCTCGGCCTCTGGAAAGAACTCCACGAGATCCCGGACGGTAATTTGGCCCATGGCACCAGCCCCGCCCGCCACGACAATCCTAAACTTTTGTTTGATACTCGCCATTAGTGGCCGTCCGCAATACTGCGGTTCTTGTAGGGGAACCAGTAGCCTTTTTGTTCCATCACGTAATCGAGATGCACATGCTTAGACTCCCTAAAGGCATTAAGGCCATCCTCCCCAAGTTCTCGTCCCACTCCGCTCCACCTCATCCCGCCAAAAGGGCCGGCGTCATTATCGGTGAGCGGATCGTTGATCCAAAAGGTTCCCGCTTTTATCTCTTCCATCGCCTTCATCGCGTAGTCCATGCGATTGGTGTAGATCGTAGCGCCTAGGC
>JAYVQZ010000477.1:0-15496 GCA_043776735.1 Deltaproteobacteria bacterium
GCTACATTTTTCGGAGACTAAATGATGCCCCCACTTAAGATGCGGACCCTTTTGGTACTGTTTGTTTTGAGTACTGGTCTCACTTTTTTTGCCATGGGACGAACTAAAGCGCGGACAAAAGAACGAACCGGCCTGCAGCGAAAGGTAGCCCATCTTTTTGACAGATTGGCCTTTGGGGCACGCCCCGAAGAGGAGGAAAAGCTCCTGTTGACTGGCGAAAAATCCGTTGATCGTTGGATTAGCCAACAGCTCGATCCCCAATCGATTCCCGACGAGGCCGTGGAGAAAAAGGTTCTTGCCTTAAAAGCTCCTCAAATGACCAGTCAAGAGCTGCTCGCCCATTTTGAAAAGCCCATCGATGTGGCGAAGAGAAAAGGTATCGATAAGGAGCGCTTTCAAAACGAAGAAGGCATGAAACAAATGATTCGAAGTGAAATAGGAAAAGAAAATCTTCCTGACGAAATCGATCGCGAAATGAAAGGACAAAAGCTCATACGCGCCGTGGAAAGTAGGCGGCAGCTTCAGGAGGTATTGGTAGATTTTTGGTATAACCATTTCAACATCGACATTACAAAAGGGGAAGAAAAGTGGATGGTTCCTGTTTACGAGAAAGAGGTTATTCGAAAGCACCTCTTTGGAAAATTCGGAGACTTCTTAAGAGCTACCGCTCACAGCCCCGCAATGCTTTTCTATTTGGACAATCATTTGAGCCAAAGCGCCATTGACTATGATCCGTCAGGAAACCCCAAAGAAAACAAAAAGGGCAATCACCAGGGGGGACTCAATGAGAACTATGCCCGAGAGATTATCGAACTTCACACCTTGGGAGTCGATGGAGGTTATACCCAAAGCGACGTCACCGAACTGGCACGTATCCTGACCGGGTGGAGTATCGAAGACAAGAAGACCGATCCCACTTTCAAATTCAGGGAACGGGTCCATGATCGCGGTGTGAAAAAGTTTCTCGGCCAAACCTACCCGGCTGGGCACGGTCAGGAGGAAGGTGAGCGAGCTCTGGATCAGCTGATAGCTCATCCCTCAACCGCAAAATTTATTGCCACCAAACTTTGTCGCTATTTTGTCAATGACGATCCCCCTCAAGCACTAGTGGCTAAGGTGGCCAAACGTTTCACTGCGACCAACGGGGATCTAAAAGAGACCTATCTTGCCATCTTCAAGGGCGCCGAGTTTTGGTCACCAAAAAACTACCGAGAAAAGA
The DNA here is from genome assembly GCA_043776735.1 of Deltaproteobacteria bacterium. Lineage (GTDB taxonomy): Bacteria > Bdellovibrionota > FAC87 > UBA2466 > UBA2466 > JBGSST01. The sequence continues at coordinate 1,220 of JAYVQZ010000477.1, forward strand.
TTAAGAAACCATTTCATTTCGTGGCCTCTTCAATCCGCGCGCTCGGCGGAGAAATTGGTGGGAACAGTCACCTTTCCAAGATTTTGTCGGGAATGGGCGAAGAGCCTTACCATTGCCCTCCTCCCACTGGATATAAAGAGGTTGCCTCCGCTTGGGTGAATCCAGGAGCTTTGGTTAGCCGCCTACAGTTTGCTCTAAATTTAGCTGCCAATAAGATTGACGGCGTATACGTGAGATTGCCTTCTTTCGGAAAGTCTAACGACTCTCCGAAGAAGCTCGTAGACGCCCTCACCTCGCATTTGCTTCACGATAGTTTGAGCCCCACCAGCGAGCGGGTCATACTGAGTGAGTTCGATTCTGAAAACCAAACGATGGGCGATGGAGAGATACGGCCGATTAGCTTGGCAAAAGCGGTGGGAATGACACTGGGTTCGCCGGAATTCCAACGGCGGTAAATGGGGGTCTTATGAAAATATCACGACGCTTTTTTCTCAAACAAAGTGGCCTGGCGGTTTTTGGCCTCAATTTTTTACCTGGTCTCTTTGAAAAACAGCTACTGGCTCTGACAGAGGGAAATCCCAGTAAGACACTGGTGGTTATTTTTCAAAGAGGAGCCATGGACGGCCTCTCGATGGTTCCGCCGTTAGGAGACATCGACTATTACACCGCACGCCCGAACATTGCGCTAAAACCCAGCGCCGATTCGGGCGTCATCCGACTGGACAATTATTTCGGATTGCATCCCGCCCTTTCTCCACTTAAGTCTTTTTGGGACGAGGGAACCCTCGCTTTTGTTCATGAGGTAGGCTCCCCCGACCCCACCCGATCTCACTTTGATGCCCAGGATTTTATGGAGATTGGGATTGGGGGTGACAAGAACGGGCAGGAGGGATTTCTCAACCGTGCTGCCGCCCTTTTCCCCGACCAAAATCGCTCTCCCGTCAAAGCCGTGGCCCTTCAACCCAATATGCCCCGGATCCTACAAGGAAAATTTCCAGCCATTTCCATGAATTCTCTCAATGACTTTGAAATCAAAGGGGGGTTTTCCACGGAAAAGGAAGCCCACGGATTTGAAACCATGTATCAGCAGGCTGCCAATCACGCGCTGCGAGGTGTGGGAAAAGAAATTGCCGAAGCGCTCGGCGCCGTTAGGAAAACAGCGTCTCAAATTAAGAAAAATGAAAACTATCCGAGAAATCCCACGGCAAACCGCCTACGAGAAATTGCTGAACTCATTAAAGCCAACCTTGGCCTGCAGATCGCCGTCACAGACATGGGCGGATGGGACACCCATGTCCATCAAGGAAATCAAACAGGTCAGTTGGCAAATAAATTTAATGAGCTCGGTAGCGCCATTGCCGCCTTTGCTAAAGATCTTGGCCCTAAACTCAACGATGTGGTCCTTATGACTGTGACCGAGTTTGGGCGAACGGTTAAAGAAAACGGAAACCGGGGCACCGATCACGGTCACGGATCCGTGGCGATGGTTCTAGGCGGTTCCGTAAAGGGGAAAAAGGTTTACGGAAAGTACCGGGAACTAAAACCAGAAAACCTTTTTGAAGGGCGTGATATCCCCGTAACCACCGATTACCGCGATCTATTTGCGGAAGTTTTAAAAAATCACTTGGGTTTAGCGAAACTCGAGACGGTGTTTCCCAAACATAAAATCGATACCGGCAAATTGGGAATGTTTCGAACCTAACCTCTGTGAGTGCCCTCAAATGATTCATACCCCCCGATTTAATATTTTAAATATCGGCCGAACCATCGCCATGGCATTTGTCTTGCTTCAATTGGGGGCCTATTGTTTGGCGATTAACGATTCCCTCGGTTCCAACGAGAAGCCAAAAAAGACAAGGCCCCTGGGCAAGAAACTGACCAACGAAAATTGTGCCTCCCTTTTAGGAGGTCTCATCGGCGCCCCGCCTGATCAAAACGATCCGGGCGGCATCGGTTCAGGAGGAGAAAACCCCAATTCTAGTATTTCGTTGAGTTACGAACAACGAAAACCGGTGCTAGCTTCTTTATCCGCGTCACTCCAAAACGTTTTCCATTATCCGTCTCTTAGTGAACTCACGTCCCAAAAGATTCCTCAGTCGCAAAAGCCCGTACTTCACTTTCTTGACGACATCCCCCAGCGATTAGAGTCGGTAAAATCCCAGCACGGCAAAAATGCTCAGCTCCCTCCTGCCACAAAGGAAGCGCTGACTTGGTTAGAGAAGTCGATCGCGGAAGATTTAGCCAGCGCCGATATTTTGATGACCGCAAACAATTACGGAACGAGCTGTTACCACGCTCAACAGGCCGCCGAGAAATCCCTAAAAGGGGTGCTCATCCACTTTGGTGTGGCCGATGCCAAACTCATAAAAAAGCACGGCCACAATTTGGATTCGCTTCTTGAGCACGTCAAAAAAGATGTCCCTAATCCAGAAGCGGCAGAATGGATCACCTTGGCCACGGCGGTGGCAAAGCTTACTCCGCTGGCCACCCGATACCGCTACCCCGATCCCAACGTAAGCCCCCCCACGCCGCAGGAGGCTCAAAATGCTATCGATCTGGCAAAGTTAGTGGTGGGACTTTCCCTTACCGCGATGGAACCCAAAAAATAGGCCGCAAAGCTATCTCTAAAACTTTGCAGCCCATATTGCGCAGCCCCGCAAACCGCCGGGGTACTTCACTTGAAAATACTAATCGTGCTTAACTTCGCAATGGGTCTTTGCCCCAGCGAAGTCTCTGGCTGAGGTGGAGACTTCGTGGCAAAGCAACCAGGCGTCCACAGAAGCTCGAAATTGAGTTGAGACAGGCTCAGGTAACCCTTTGGGAGAGGTCGTGGCCAATGTGGCTTTAACAGCGAACGTCTCTTTCCAATCGCCACCGGGTGGGCGTTTCTTGTTCCCAGTGATTTCCATACTCTGTTTTGACTTCATGTGAAGAGTTACCGTGCCCTCTTCAACCGCCGTCCCTTTGTAGATACATCCGACAGGATTGGCTCCCCAGACTTCGTGTTCCACTACCTGTACCGAACTATTCGCATTGGAACAGTCAAAATAGTGAAGCGCCATTGCCTGAGAACTCAACATCAGAGCCAAACCCGCGATAATTACTAATTTCATAAGTCCCTCCTTAGTACGGACAATTTAACCTAACGCATAGCGCTATAGAAGGGCCGTAGCCAAGCAATTAAAGCAGTAACACATACTGACATTTTCCTTGTCGAGTGAGGGGATTTGGAATAGCCCATTTGTCCACACGAACGTGGGGTAAGTGAACACTGGAGCCCCCACATGACCCCACATCCTTTCGTTAAACTGGCGTTTTGGACTTCCGTTTATTTTTCTGGTTTTGCCCTTGGAGCCGACCAAAACCCGCTAAAAGTGCTCTCACAGCAAACCCTCCAAAAACTACCCCGAATGGCTAGGGACTACCGGATGGTGGCCGCAGCCCCCACCCCCTATGACCCGCCGGTCATCAGGTATCAGGACCGTACGGTCTTCTTTCGCCAGACCATGCCCGCCGAAGTTCAGGCAAAACTTGCCTACCAACGAGTTTTCAACACCCTCACCGATCAGGGATTTAGTGCTGGACAGGCCCCCAACCTTCAGGCTACCCGACGTGCCGTGCTTCCCGCCGGAGTTGCCGCCGCTCCGGTGGCCGATTCTAGGCTAAGTGCCCAGCCGGAGTTAGAACGAATGGAGGCGTTTCGAGCAGAGTCTCCCATCGTCGCCGCTGCCCCTGTGGCCGCGGGGGCTCCAGCAGCGCCGCTCTACGACTATGGCGATCATTGGGCCATCGGAAATGGTTGGTTTGGTGCGGATGTTTATTACCGAAGCATGGGCCAAAACTCAGGAGACACCTTTACCGCCGGAGGGACCAACGCCACGGTAGTGGGAAACTCCACCCTATTATTTGGAGCCCAAGTCCAAACCGTTCGAAACTATAACAACACCGCAACAGTGGCAGACGACAAGCTCGACTATTGGGTGAACTCCTATTTTCTCAACCAAAAAACCCAGGTCGCTCAAGGCAACGTTCCCACCGGAGGGAAGTATGAGGTAGAGGGGCTTCCGCATTTCAGTCAGGAGCTGTTTCGGCAGGAGTACCAGTATGCTATCGGACCAGTCCCGGTTTTAGTCACCGCCTGGTTGCAGGGCGAAGCCCATAGCGGAGTCCCGTACATCGAGTTTGGACTCGCCCCCAACCAGATTAATGAAGTGTCGTACACCGGCCAGGCTCGACCCTGGGGTGTCCTCACCGGAGGAGCAAAAGCAGTCGCTGGAGGAATCATCGGTGTTCCTGAAAATCTTCTTCCTGCCTACGTGGGCGCTTATGCCGATGTCGATTTTCTTAAAGGATCCGTACGCGCTACCGCAGTGGGAACTTCAGGAGGCAGGGGTCCTTGCCTCGACGTGACTCTGACTGATTTCAAAGCGCTGCGAGCCGATTTTTACGTCAAAGCGGTATGGAAAGAATTAACCACGACCCTGGTAACGGATTACGTCGATGTGGTCTGCGACAACGGGTACATAAAGATTCCTGGGTGCACCCAGGTGCAATCTGTGACTCATGAGGTTCAAGATTGGCTAAGTTACGAACACCGCGAAGATCTGTTTGAATCGGATGGCTATGATCTCGGAGATAGAAAGTGGTTAGATACCCGTGCCTGTAGCGCGGCCGTAGATCCTACGGTCGTCAAACTTTGTAACCAATCGGATCGGCTCATCTACTCAACCGTTCTAGTTTTTGACCCAGTAAACAACTTTTGGAGATCGATGGGGTGGTACCCTTTGCCGGCGCAGGGCTGTACTCCCGTTAGTCTCGGTAACTACAAAGCAGACCAGGTTTACGTGTATTCAGAATACCTAGGGGGTAGAGCAAAATGGGAGGGAACCGATGCCTCTTTCTGCGTGAATCGCAACGACAAGTTCGATATTGCTAAAGCCGATAACGTCCAGTCCTGCCCCGGCGAAAATTTCAAAATGGTGAAAGCGGCAAAGCTTAACGTCACCGCCAATGCGCAGAACACCTACAACTTTCTTACTTTTGACTACTCCAAAGTCGATGACTCCACGTTGAAACTTTGCAATAAGACATCCTACACTCCGCTCTATGCTTCCTATGCCCTGTTTACCGCGGGAAGTTGGAATTCCAGATTCTGGTTCGAAGTAAAGAAAGACGACTGTGTCTCTTTTAATATTGGTAACTACCAAGGCAACGTCTATGTCTCCGCTCTCCACGACATTAATAATACGATGACCTTTAACTGGGGCCGGGGCTTTGGGTTTTGCGTCGACAGGCTTGGAGGAGGAATTCTTGAACGCGCCGATACGATGGCCTGTCAGGGCGGAGGGAGGTCAGTCTACGACTTTAGCCTGGTAGGCATTCAACCTGGTGTCACTACCACGTACGACTTCACTTCCGATCAGACTCTGATGAATAAGGCGATTAAGAATGAACACACCCAGCTCATCGATGTGGCCTTTGCCTATCACGAGGAATTGCCCGCGCCGGACGCTCGCACCTTTGAAGGGATTTCGGGTTGGTACACAGTGGCTCCTGGAACGAGCAACCCGGCGCTCCGGCGACAAAGTACTAAAGACAAAATGTGGGTTTACTACCGGTCTACCGACGGAAAAGAGATTTCTCAGATAGAAGATGCAAACACCATTAAGGCTTGCGTCCAGTTTGGAAAGAGCTTCTCACTACCTCGAATCAGCGGAGATTGTCCGGCTGGCATGGAGAAGAAGATATTCCATAAGAACCCGGGTACCGCGATTGCGAACTTTAACTAAGCGAGCCGCCTGTATAGGCGGCGTCCTCCTTATTGTCGTTTCACTAGCGGACTTCTATTTTTTTCGCTCCGATAAAACAAGTTTACCAACCACCTCTGGCAGTTGTGTTTCAGTGGCTCGTTATGGGGTCACGGTAAAAAGTCAAAACCAAGCCAGCTCCGGGTTTTCTCTTCCTGTCTCCGGTAAGCAAACTATTCATGCAAAAGTGGAGTGGACACCTGTCGCTCTCGCTTCGGATGGCGGTGAGGGCTTTAAAGTTACCGCGCGCGTTCTCTCAGCGGAGGGCTACCCTAGATCAATGGGAGATGCGATTATTTCGCAAGGCTTCTCCACTGCGCTTTGGGTTTGGAAAAGACCCACGGGAGAATTCGAGCTCCTTGAGCCTAGTGCATCGCCTTTAGGAGCGTCTAATACCTTGAAGCTCTTGGCTCTTCCTTTTCAATTCCAATCCAAACCCGACAAGACTCACAAAACCGAATGGGATGCCCTGGGAGAAACCTTCGTTCATTACCGAAGCGTGTCGCATGGTACGTTAGCCCGTGCGCGAAGCGGCTATGCCCACCTCTATCAATCCTCGGTAAAAATTCAGATCTTAAAAAATAACGCCACCATTCAATTTCGCCCGAGCGATCAAAGGCTCCTTTCCCTTACCGAGTCATCCTCATTGATGGCGCCATTGCCCTCGGGGGCCAATTTATCCACCCAAAATTTTACCGAGCTTTCGCTTGCCGACGAAGTGCCTCTGGAGCCTACGAAAGCCGTGGAGTGCAAACGGACTGACCTTTCCACATTAATAGCTAGAGAAGGGCTGCGCAAAACCTCGCACGAGATAATATTTATCCCCGGGTCTAGCCAACCAAACGCGAAGCCCATTTCCGAAATCCTTGCCCAGTTAAAACCTGGGGCTAAAGGCGAGATGGAACTCCTCCATGAACTGTCTCTTCAATTAGCCAAAGACCCGTCAAAGATCGGGCTCGTATTGGCAAAGGTAAAAAGTTCCATAACAAACGAGGAATTCTCCGTCCGTCTTTTATCGGCGTTAAGTTCCACTAGAACCCCTCAGGCTCAAGCCGCAATGCGAGAAGCTCTGGACTTTTACCGCGCACAAAAAAAGGATCGCCTGGCTATCCGCGCGGTTCGTTCTATGCAACTCTCAGGCTATGGCGACAGAGAGAGCGCAGACTATCTCTGGGAAATGTCACAGGATTCGCGCCTTCCCGCTACAGTAAAACAAGCCGCACTCCTATCGAGCGGATCGGTGGCGGCAAAGAGCGGAGATTTCTCATTGTCTCAGGAGTTATCAGAAAGCTGGCAGAAACGTTTTGAGGGGTCGCGCACCGATTTTGAGCGGGCCGAATGGCTCTCGGCCATGGGCAATCTAGCCGATCCGTCGATAAGCCCGTTTGTCATTCAAATCGCCGAACGATCTCATTCCCCTAGAATTAAAGAGCAGGCTATCGACGCTTTACGCCTAATTCGAACCGAAGAATCAGAGCGCTACCTACTGGGCGTATCAACGACAAACTCGGTAGCTGGCCTTCGGGCAGCGGCGCTCCAAGCTCTGGGGGCTAAGCCCCTTTCTGAACAGGCCTGCCAGGTGTTGAGTAAACGGTACCTAACTTTGTTGGTGGAGACTGGCGTTCCTGGGGTTCGGGAACGAATGCAGATCTTAGGTAGTTTGGCGCGTCCGGAACACCGCCAGTACGAATCTTTAAAACGGTTTCTTACCCAAACACTCGCCAAACATCCTCAGTTAACCGCGCAAGAACACCGCGCCCGCGAGCAATATGTTGCCGTTCTTGGCGATCTTCCTGGCAAAGAATAGAGCGTCTCAATCAACGGCCTTTGCGCCGCTGATAAATAATAATCTTTAAATAATCGCCCTCTTTAAATCCCACCGGGTGATCATCTTCGGGGGCAAGCGATTTCACTTTTTCAAACTCTTGTCCCAACGTTTGGCCCACTACCCGTTCAAATTCATAACGCGCAATCCGTGAGGTGCAGCAGGCAGCCACAATAAATCCACCAGGACGGACATGCTCACGAGAACGTTTGTAAAGGCGTTGGTAGACCTTAAGGGCCTGAGGCACCTGGGACGTTGCTGCCACAATATTGGGCGGATCCACTATCACCAGGTCAAAGCTTTGGTTTGAGGGTAACTCGGGCAGCCATTTGAAAATATCTTCTGCAAACCATTTGAATTTTCCCGAATCTTTAACATGATGCTTTTTAGCAAATTCTAAGGCTGGTTTGGCGGCATCCACCTGCCAAATTTCACTGGCTCCCGCAGACTCGGCACAGGCGCCTAACGTTCCGGTATACGAATAAAGATTGAGGATCCGCTTGCCAGTCAATTTTTGTGAGGCCACCCATTTTCTTAGCGCGCGCAGATCGAGATAGGTACCACTCTTCTGACCGGACTTTAGATCGACGGAGAAAGTGAGCTTTCCCTCTTGGAACGTCTCAAGATCGGGAATCTGCCCGCGTAAAACACGAGTGCCTGATGAGGTCTCCTCTTCGGATGACGCCCTTCGCGACGGGCGCTTCCAAAGCACATTATCCAGACTCAATTTTTTTCTTAGTTGCTCAGCAACCAGCCTTCCAATGGGATCGACAGAGCGAGTATAGGTTTGAAGAACCAGATTTTTGCCGTACACCTCAACCACTATGCCGGGCAGGCCGTCATTTTCTCCATGAATCGCACGAAAAGCGGTGGTGTATTTTCGTACCTGTTCGCGACGAGAAAGCGCTTTGTCGATCTTGGTATGAAACCAATCGGAATCAGGCGGCTTATCTCCCAGACGGAAGACTCTCACCGCAATAATTCCCGTGTCTTGATAAACGCCGTATCCGAGGGGTTCGTTGTCGGGGCCTACAAGGGAGACCCATTGACCATCAACAAAAATGGAGGCGGCTTGGCTCAACTGGCTGCGATAAATCCATGGATGCCCCGACTTCGTGGCCCAAGCCGCCTCTTTTTTTAGCTGATAACGGCGCGGGACAAGTCTCCGCGCACGCGTCATGACTAAAACATGTAATGCAAGCTAGCGCCGCCAACGGCGCCGATAGGAATTGCACGGAACTGGAATGTTGGTGTGATTTCGAACATTGGTCCCATATCAAAGGCCAGCTTGATATTGCTGACATGTCCACCCAACGAGAAGTGGTAGCCAGCAACTGGAAAGATATTTAAAAAGAAGGTGGTAGTGGTCGTTCCGGAAGTTCCTAAGTTGAAACCCAGTCCGGCATGAAAGCCGTTATCTCCCCCACCGTGAACCGTGTAGCGAAGAACGGAACCGACAGCAAAAGTAAACGGCGACGAACCGTTAATCGCAAAGAAAGGCTGCAATGACATTAGGTCACTGAATTCGATCATAGCGCTGATAGAATGGCCATTGCCGACTGGGGTAGTGGAACCCCAAGTAGCGAAACCAAGTCCAATCCGAACATTTGACGGCGAGGAAGAATACGTAGGCGAGGTCGTAACGACCGTCGTCTTCGTCGACTTCTGAGCTTGTGGCTCTCGCACCGTCACAGTGCGTTTTGGGGCAGGTGTCTGCCCGAAGGTTGAAAGGGAAACCATTGAAATAGCTAAAAGGAGTTTTTTCATAATGGGCCAGAGTTTGGGAGCGGACCTTTTCTAAGTCAATAAAGATCGTTACTAGAGTTAGGTTCGCAATGCGTTGAATTTAGCGCCGAACCAGTCGTCCCGGAAAGGTTGGTTTGGAATGCCCCAAGTATCGGTTTCTCAATCGGCTAATTTCCGTCACCCGTTTTTCTGCAACACGATCCGCGCAGCGGTACTCAGGCAGATTCTCCCTTTGTGAGACGGTGAAGATGGTTTTCATTGCCGTATAGATGTTTCGGATCATGCGGTTGGCGCGGGTTTCGTCGTACCCCTCGAACTCAATCGAGACGTTCATCAATCCACCGGCATTTACCGCGTAATCGGGGGCATAAAGGATTCCCCTACGAAAGAGTTCGTCCCCGCATTCCGGGGTCGCCAATTGGTTGTTGGCGCTACCGGCAACAATCTTGCATTTCAATCGCGGAATCGTCTTTTCGTTTAAAACTGCCCCCAGCGCGGAGGGGCAAAAGATCTGCGCATCAGTTTCATAGATCTCATCGGTAGAAACCACAGTGAGATTGGGACGGCCCGACATCTCATCCAACCGCGCCCGATCGATATCGCAAACATACACGCGCATCCCCGCGTTTAGATAAAGTTCCACCAAGTGGCGCCCTACGTTTCCGCAACCTTGTACGGCAACACTTAGACCGGAAAGTTCCTGCTTCTGCAGTTTGTGCTCCACAGCCGCTCGTACGCCTTCAAGAACCCCCTTGGCTGTCCACGGGGAAGGATCTCCGGATCCTCCATGGGTTTTGGCAACTCCCACGACATTAGAAGTCTCCATAAAAATATAATCCATGTCGTTCACGTCGGTGCCTACATCTTCGGCAGTGATATACCGGCCATTGAGAGATTCCACGAAGGTTCCAAACGCCCGAAAAAGGGCCTCGGTCTTGTCCGTCTTGGGATTGGCAATAATGACGGCCTTCCCTCCTCCGAGATTGAGGCCGGAGACGGCGGCTTTGTAGGTCATTCCGCGAGAGAGCCGCAGGGCATCTTCTAAGGCCTGATCCACACTCTCATAATTCCACATGCGGCAGCCGCCTAAAGCGGGGCCAAGCTGAGTGCTATGGATGGCAATGATGCACTTAAGCCCGGACGCCTTATCATGGCAAACCACAACCTCTTCGTGATCCTGTGAAAAAATGGAATCAAACGAACGTGACATTATTTCCCCCTAGCTACTTATAAAAACGGCATGGCAGTAAATACCTTTTTGGGGAGCAATTAACAAGACTATGGGCAGTAGCGGGAGGTAAGTTAAAAGATAGAGAAAGTCTTGGTTTTGACCTTTAAGGCCTGGGAGTCTCCACCGACTTAATTAATTCTGGCGCTGGGGTGGCGCCAATAACAACTTGAGACTTACGGATATTTGGTCCAAGACATCGGGAAAGGGCCAAAATATTCTTATTCAGGGAGGAAATTAAAGCGGAGATCAAACCGGGCCCCGTTCTCCAGGCCGATGATCCGCACCGATTTCAGCCGCTCTCGATAACGTGACTTGTCAGGCTCTTTCAATAATCCCGCTAATCGAAAAGCACCTCGCTGAGCCTCCTCCATTGTCAGATTGGATTTGCGCGCATCAATAAGCAGATGTTGCGCTTGCCCTCCCCCCTTTAAACTGTTCCAAACGCGATTCTTAATCGTACTCCCATCAACCAACCCCGATTCGTCATCTGTGGGAGATTTGATCTCAATCTTTATGGGCTCTGTTTCTTCATGAGGGATCACCGACACATCCGCCATCCTCACCTTATTTTCTCTACTCGCCGCTAGGGCCGTCACTTGTCCTCCCTCCTCCGCCAAAATATCGGCGGCGAGTTTTTCGTGGGCCAGTAACTCGCTCTTGCTTTCGTCAATCAACCCGCGAGCGATCTGCCGACTGTAACTTTCCAGAGACTCCACGCGCCCTGAAACTTTATTATCGCTCACTTTGATTTCGTAATTTGCGCCAAACACAAAGACGTAACCATTCTTTGCATAATCCCTGCGAAGCGCTTCTGTTCCGACTAGCCCGGCGCGGTAATAGGTGCTCACCATGTTTTCTGGAGTCACTTCTTGGTGACCTAATTTCATCATTCCTCGTCCTTGCCGCGCATTCTGCGGCATCATTCGTTCATAAGAGGACAAGACTGGAACAAACATGGGTATGTCACCATACGGCGTACGGTATGGCAGGGTCAGGATCCCGCCCGCAGGACTGGTGGCGTTTTCTTGGTGAGAATATGCAGTCGAGCTTAGAAAGTACGCATTATAGACGGGGGCGTTTGCCGCTTTGGCTTTAGCTCTTAATTCCTCGATCGGCGCTGGTTGTATCGGAGAATCCGAAGGCAGCAGACTATAGGCCAATTCGATGACCGCTGCTTTTTCCTCTTCGGTAACCGGAAACTCTATACTTTGTTTCTTTCCCGGCACTCTCGCGGCACCAATCATGTCAAGCCGGCCATCTTCCAACTTAGTCCGCATGCCCCTCGGTGTTAGGGAAGCCATAAGGTCACCTGTAGCGGTGTGGAAAGGTATCCCTGTGAGTCGAACCAGATCCGCTTTGCAGCTAATGGAAATTTCACGAACTTCACCCGCCGAAAAAGCAGGGGGGGACAACACTGCCAAAAAAAGGCAGATCACCATCTTAGTTTCATATGTATTCTGTAGGTTCACGGTTCTAGCTGAGTGATTGCCTCAGTAATTGGCTCCATCAAGGCAATCTCTGCAATACCGGTGCCCTCACTTCCGATCTCTCGGGCCTAGGGCCCGGGAGGTCATGATGATCCCGATTTGGAGTGACCTGGTTTTCGCCAAAACATTGCGCTGGCAATGGTCGCCCGGTAATGTCTGCACGTGGCAGAAAAAAATCCCTTTTATACTGAAAAAGACGTGGCACACCCTGTGGAAAAGCCGGGAGAATTCCCTTTTACGCGGGGCATTCACCCTTCGATGTATTCCAAAAAAGTTTGGACCATGCGCCAGTACGCCGGCTTTGGTGATGCCGCAGCCTCGAATGCTCGGTACCGGTATCTGCTCTCGCAGGGGATTTCGGGTCTGTCCATCGCCTTCGATCTGCCTACACAGATGGGCTACGATTCCGATCACGCGCTTGCTTCCGGGGAAGTAGGCCGCGTGGGCGTTGCCATCAGTTCTTTGGAAGACATGAACCGCGTGCTCGACAGCCTTCCGCTGGATGTGGTGAGCACCTCGATGACGATCAACGCCACGGCATCGATCCTCTTATGCCTTTACATCGCCGTTGCCGATGAGCGCGGTGTGCCCCGCTCTAAGCTGCGGGGTACCATTCAAAATGATGTCCTTAAAGAGTACATTGCGCGCGGCACTTATATTTTTCCTCCCGCACCAAGCCTAAAGATCACAAGCGACCTATTTGAGTTCTGCAAAAATGAAGTTCCTGAATGGAACACCATTTCTATCAGTGGTTACCACATTCGAGAGGCTGGCTCTACGGCAGTTCAAGAGATTGCCTTTACTATTGCCGACGGTCTTACTTACGTGGAAGCGGCCCTAAAAAAAGGGTTAGCGATTGATGATTTTGCCCCAAAGCTCTCTTTCTTTTTTAACGTGCATAATGATTTCCTAGAGGAAGTTGCGAAGTTTCGGGCCGCCCGCAGGCTTTGGGCAAAGCTCATTACCGAGCGGTACCACCCCAAAAATCCCAAGTCGGCGCTCTTACGATTCCATGCACAAACCGCTGGAAGCACTCTCATTGCCTCTCAAGTCGATACGAACGTCGTTAGGGTCTCGATGCAGTGTTTAGCCGCCGTACTTGGCGGCGCTCAGTCGATTCACACCAATTCAAGGGATGAAGCTCTGGGACTGCCGACCGAAGAGGCGGCAACACTTGCACTGCGCACCCAACAAGTGATCGCCTTTGAGACAGGCATTAAGAACATTGCTGATCCGTTTGGCGGAAGTTTCGCTATTGAAGCATTGACCGATAAGCTCGAAACCGAAAGCCTTGCTGTCATTCATCAGATTGAAAAACGCGGTGGTGTAGTGAAGTCTATTGAAGACGGCTGGATGCAGGGAGAGATCCAACGAGCCGCCTACGAATACCAAAAAGAGATCGAGAGTAAAAGGCGGATCGTGGTTGGCCAGAATGAATTCGTCAGTGAGACCGCCACTAAAGTGCCGGTGATGAAGATCGATCCACAGATCGAAAAAGACCAGGTAGCCCGGCTTAAAGCGCTTCGCGCAAAACGGGATTCAGCTAAAGCCGCGACGTTACAAAAAATGCTAGAAGCGGCGGCTAAAGAGGGCCGTAATCTACTCCCGTCCATGCTTGATGCGGTAAAAGGGAATGTAACTCTTGGGGAGATCTCAGATACCTTGGTTAGGGTCTACGGCCGGCATAAGGCGCATTAGCAACGATGGCATGCGCAGGGAAATACGTTCAAGATTGATCGGGAGTGAAAAAGGCCCGTCTTGAAAAAGAGAATCTCCCAGTTAGCAGATAGAGTTAAGGCAAAGGTGTCAGTCTCCTTTCAAGCTTGATAGGTCGCGCTCGCCTAGGACCGCTACCTTTTTATAGGCAAGGGTGACTGATACGTGCGGTGGATTATTCCCATTCGTAGAAGACGGGGATGGGTTCGGCAAAGCCGGCAAAGCCATCTTTGGTGACATCGCGACCAGACAGCCGGCCGTCTACGCTAAGGGGGCGCATGCCGTCATCACAGTGGTAGAGCCACATTTTTTTCCGGACGTCAGGAGCCAGCGTCATTAGTTCATCGTAGTGAACGTGGACACCACCAGGAAAAGACTGGCAGTCATTAAAAATCGTTTGGCAATTCTTGCCAATCTTGTTGATTGCTTCCGGATCAAAACGGGTGTCCCCAGAAATCATTACCC
>JAYVQZ010000478.1:0-3907 GCA_043776735.1 Deltaproteobacteria bacterium
TTTTTTGATAGTAAAGAAAGAGGATCTTTTATGGAAGAAGGACAAGCCAACGAAACACTCGAGCAGGAGTGCGTCTGCCCGTTCTGTGGCGAGCCAGTAACCGTGCTGCTCGACCTATCGGTTGAGGAACAATCCTTTATTGAGGACTGTGAAGTCTGCTGTAGGCCTATGAATGTGGCTTACTCTGTTGAGGCCAATGCCGTGACCTCGTTTGACGTGACCCGGGGCGACTAAATCTTGGTGAAATCCCCATGATTCCCCTCTAATCGCGCTACAAAACCGCGTCATGCTGAGTCTGTAAGGGTTTCCGGGGGCGTCGGCTTAAAGGGGGCCCATTAAGGGCTTTGGGAGACATTTGAATTTTTTTAATCAAACACGGATGCTGGCCGCGATCGGTCTCGCTTTTTTGATGGCGGGATGCGGAGTTGACTCGCGTGATCGCCATATCCAGTATGGCGATCCCACTCCAGCCAAGCTCGTTTTTTCGGACCTTCCTCGGTATGATTTTGGAGTTCGTCTTGTAGGCACTTCCACCGACAAATCCATTTCAGTCACCAACAGCGGGGGACTTGCTGCGACAGAGGTAAGTTCCTCCTTCAACAATTCTGTACATTACTCCTATAAGGGAGGGCCATTTCCTGGAGTGGGGGGCACTTGCGGAGGGCAGATCGACTCAGGTGCCACCTGTCAGATCACTGTGAGTTTCGCCCCTCAATATAACGGACACTTTGAGCAGCCTGTCGGTATTCTTTTTTTTGATGGTATTAATAATCAGAGAACCACCGGTCCTTATCTTTATGGTGATGGCATTTAGGGACCTCCGCCAAAGCGACACTGAGAATTTTTTTCAGGACACCACGCGTTAATAAAACAATCTCCCGGCCCAACTCGGAAGCGTTTGCTGGCATGCCACTTGCTCTTGCCACTCCTCAAGTCCAATTACGGACAATTTAAAAAAACGAAGAGGAGTTCCCAATGAAACTACAGCACTTGTTTGCGGCAGCCTTTGCCTTTGCCTTAGCCATTACCTACAGCGGTGTCTCTACCGCCAACACCCTAGATATTTCCGACATGGACAGCCCATCGGCAATGTCCTTTGGCGGCGGGCATGAACATGGCGGACATGGGGGACATGGCGGCGGACATGGATACGGACATAGGGTTACTTGTACCGCTCGCAATCGTCATGGTCGCGTTTTCTCGGCGCGCGGAAATGCTATGCGCCGTTTCGAAGTTCAGCGGGAAGCGCTAAATAGTTGCCGCATGACTTCTCACCATTGCCAAGCCACCGGCTGCTACTAAGCTTATCGGTAACTTTGGGGGGCGGGGGATACCCCGCCCTTTTTTTTTGTCGGCTAGGCTGGCGCGGGTTATTGTCTGCTCATGAAAAAAATCTCATTGGGCAGTCTTTCGGTATGGCAGGAGACTCCAAGCGCTGCTCCCGTAGCCCGAGTCGTTCATTGCCATGGCCTCGGTGAGCACAGTGAGCGGCACCGCAATACCTTTACTAAGTTACTTGCCCATCGCATTGAGATTTTTCGGTTTGATTTTCGAGGGTGTGGCACCAGTGGCGGCGAGAGACAGTGGGTTGAGACGTTTCAAGACTATGTTGCCGATGCCAAGACGGTACTCGACGAAGCTAAGCGCGCAACGCCAGCGTTACCTATCTTTCTTTGGGGACACAGTTTGGGCGGTTCCATTGCTCTGGCCCTGGCCAGTTCCGCGAGTAACGTCTTGGCCGGCCTTATTTTAAATGCGCCGGCATATAAAATTGGCAAGGGTGTATCACCAGTAAAAATAATGGTGGGGCGTTGGTTAAACCAATGGCTTCCCCATCTAAAAATTCCGGAGGCTTTGGAATTGGCGGCGCTTTCTCGCGATCCGGTCGTTGCCACAACGTACAAAAATGACCCGCTTTGCAACCGCTTTAATACCGTTCGTCAGGGCAATGAGATTCTTAAAGCCCTATCCACGATGTCAGATCTTGTTAAAAAAGTGAAATGCCCTTTGTTGGTCACCCATGGCGAAAAGGACAATTTGATTCCTGTCGAGGGAAGTCGCGAGCTTTTTAATGCCGCCACTACGCCAGATAAAATGTTCAAAGAATTTCCTGGGGGCTATCATGAACTTCACAATGACATTATCTACGAGGAGTATCTGGAGTACTCCGTAAACTGGCTTCTTTCGCGGGTAATTTAAGACTTACGGCTCTTTCGCCGGAATTTCAGAGGTTTCTGAAGGTTCCTGCGCATTCGAAGGCTCCCTGGCCCAAAAGCCTGTCATGTCAGGGGGGGCGGTCTGGGTCATGTAGAGCCGCCGGTACCAGTAGTAATTAAAGAGGACGTAGCCTACGTAGTCGCGTGTTTCACGGTAGGGAATCAAATCGAGAAAAAGAATGGGCTCGTCGCTAGGGTATCTTTTTTTCCAGCGAGCCACCGGGTCTTCGCCGGCATTGTAGGCCGCAATGACCAAAGCAATATTTCCCCCGAATCGCTTAAGCAGTTGGTTTACGTACCGGGAACCCATTTCGATGTTGACCGGGGGCTCCAAAAGCTTGGTCACGGACTCTGGATCAATCTTGGCAGCCGTGTCAGGATTTAATTGCATCAACCCCTGAGCGCGGGCGATTGAAATGGCGTTGGAGTCAAAGGCGCTTTCTTTTTTGGCAATCGCCAAAAGAAGAAACGGGTCAGCGCCGTTTCCATGTTTTTCAATCAGTTTTAGATAACTGGACGGGTACCACAGCTCCATGGATTCACGGCTGATGAGATCGGGCCGACGAATCAAGAGCCAGGGAAGTGTGGTCACTTGAGTGTTGGCATCGGAGAATGAGGCCAGGTAGAGCCGCTCATTAGCTGTCATTCGCCAGGTGCGTGACAGCGCCCATCCGGCCACGAGACTTCCCGATTCGGCGTAGCCATAATTTCGCAGCAACTGTATCTGCTTCACCGTGTCAGCCACCGGTTTGGATCTAGGCTTCGTGCCCATCGTAATCGGCTTGGAGCTTAAATACTTTGCTGCCGGATCTATCTTGTTCTCAAAAGAGGCAACCAAGGCATGGAATGAAAAGGGCTGGCGTTTTAACAGTGCGTTTCTCGCCTTTTCTGCACCGGCGGCGTTTCCCATTTTGGCGCGCACCCGGGACAACCAGAAAGTAGACCTTCCCGAGAAAGCATCATTGGGGCTAACTCGGGACAAAGCGCGTTCGGCTGCCGGGTAGTCCTTCGCCAAAGAATAAAAAAGTCCTGCCCGGGTCAAAAAGTGTTCCCTATCGACGGGCTCTCTTCGTGAACAATCACCCCCCTTTTCATAAAGGCGTGCAATATTTTGGTAGAGTTCTGGTTGTGGAAGGTTGTCTTCTAGTGTTGCTGCCACGGCAACAGCTAGAGGTACGGGGCATTTTTTTTCAATCAACGCCGCATCGCCAATGAGGATAAGTTCAGGAACCGTTTTTCCATTTAGCCCTTTGAGTAGGGCTGGAATTTTTGCGGCGCGAAGTTTCTTCCAATTCGAAATCTTGTTGCCGTTCCATTCGGCCGCCACCGGCTCCGGAGGGGGTGCAATAGTGGGCTGCTTTACCAGGCTTTTTTCATGCAGGTAACGATCGAGGGTCCTGGCTTGCCGGAACAAGGAACAGAAAGGATTTGCCGTCCACCGTTTCGAACATTCTCTTTTAAGGGTCGCCTTTTCAATCGATCCCAACTTCCCTTGCAGATACCGGTGGGCAGTTTCCGCATAGCGCCGTTCGCTTTCCTTGGACGCTGCCTCTTCGCGGGCATTGTCCATGGGCAATATTTCTCGGGTAGCTTGTTGGGGAGTCGGCTGAGGGGGGGCAGAAGGAGAGGCAGAAGGAGAGGCAGAAGGAGACGCGCTGGGAGAGGGTTCCGCCGCAGAAGTCCGGGAAACT
>JAYVQZ010000479.1:0-3903 GCA_043776735.1 Deltaproteobacteria bacterium
GGCATTTCCGTAAAGTGGCCCGGCCGTTGAGAAAGGTTTACTGCAGTAATCACCGTCACTCTGCTTGTCCAAAAGGTATGCGTTGGAATTTTTTAACAAAAATGTGTTGGTCGAAGTGCCCACCAAACGATCAACGCCGGCGTCGGCACACGTAGGATGACTTTGATCGGTCAAAAAGGCACCACTCACCTGCTTCTGGTAATAGGCGAAAGAATCGGTCAGGTACGCGAACTTGTTGTCTGCTGAAAAGTTCAACGACACCCCAGGGTGAGCGATTGTCTGGTTGGCCAAGGGGCTAAGTTGACCAAGAACATTCACCGTGAACCCCATAAGCATCCCCCCCGGAGCGGTGCTTCCCTCAAATAAATAGAGCCCTCGGGCATCGGGTTGCATCACAAAATCTGGGTTGGTGAACCCCGTTACCGGGAAGTCATTTCCTTCGATGGTAAGCTGAAGATCGCTGGCCAAGGAATAGAGGCGAACAGATTTAAAACCAGGGGTTCCAATCAGCATGGCCACCGTTGCCGAACGCGCCGGCCCGGTATCGTTAACACCGAGGTTGCCACCTCCAGAAATGCCGGTGAAATCGCAGGGCGCTACGATATCGCTGGCATTGGTGAGGTCGTTGGACCCAGTCACTACCACCTTGCTATCAACAAAAATATCCGTCTCTTTACGCGCGACCTCAAAAATGGCCGGTCGCCGGTTGTCGGCAAATAGTGCGTCGAAGGCAAGCCCACTGCACGAAGTAAGCGTGGTCTCCGCACCAAGGATCCGAATATTACGCTTTGCGCCAGCCGTTGTTTTTATCGTAACGCCTTTTGTGCCAAGCTCGGAGAGTGAAGCCAGGTTGGAAACTCGACCCAATCCCATACATGCAGGATCTCTTTTCCCCAAATTGTACGGTCCAAAATCAAACGGAACGCCGGGCCCGGTAACCGAAACAAAAAAACAACTGAGATTAGAAAGCTTCGTTCCCCTAAGCCTTTCCGCTAAACGCGCAGAGTCAATCTTAAAAACAAATTCTTGGCGTGGTGCAAGCGAGCATGCCGCTAATAAAAAAAATACGACTAATAGCGTCATTGGTTGTCGTAAATGACGCCCTTTTACTTTGAAGAAAAACATTAAGTACAAAATTAGCCTGCATAAAATTAAACGCCAAGTAGCTAATCTCTCCGGCCCGATGTTCGTTAGAAAAAAGCAGAGCAATCATTATTTCAACATAAGGTTCCCTATTGAACGCGACCAGCAGACCACGAGAGGATCTCTGCCCGAAGAAGTTAACCGCGGTTACAATACTGGCTTCTGTATTGCAAAACGAAGTCGTCATCGCGAGGTGCCGTTGAGGAGGATTGAGTACTCTGTGGGAATACGAATCAAAGGTCACAAATATGGGCGCGCTTTCCGTGCGGTGATTCTGTGGGGGCTGACCTCTGCTGTTTGGGCGTCAGGCCAGCCTCTCTATTGCCCTACACACGCCTCGGAACTTGGGCGATTTCGAGATTCCGCAGCTCGTCTGCTAAACGACGTTGAGGGTGGCACTCAAGAGGCCGTGTCCCTTAGCCGGGAAGTCCTTTCCTGCCTTGCTGTTCATCGGGCCACGATTGGCCAACAGCCTTACCTACAGAAGTGTTTTCGAGAAGTGAATGAGTTCAGCCAATCCCTTTTGGAATTTAGGGAAGAGCCGAAAAAACAGGACTTTTCCCGTGACGAGGCACTTCAACAAACCCAGATCCCTGGGGAACTAATCGAACCGGCGTTCCTAGCAGCTATCGATGACCCCAGTCGGTTGAATGAGGCGCGAGAGTATATCCAAAAGCTGAATCAAAAAAGGGGCAAAGATCCCATTCTGTTTTTAAACTACACTTCCATTTTGCACACCAGCGATGAGGCACGGTCTTTAGGACGATACCTGATTTATTATCCCGACGCGGCCACGGGAAGAGCCCTTTGGATCCAGTTCGGTGCCCCCAATGCGATTTCCCACCGAGCAAGCCCGCATCTCTTTGTCATGGCTATGGTGGCGGCTAAAGACCAAGGCACAATCAAGGGTCACTTCGCCTCTTACCCCCGATATTGGGATGGGTCGAGAAGCCGTTTGAGCATCCCTTCGCGGGGAACTCCCAAAACCTGCACCGAGTGCCACAGGTCCGGATCTCCCGTGTCGATTCCGTGGAGCCGAGTTCCGGAGAAGGAACGTGAAGTGGCAAAGCAGATGAACGAGATTATACGAAATTATCAACCCGTCATTCCCTCTCACACTTCCCCCTTGCGGCTCGGTCCGGGTCTGGGCCCCCTAGAACAGAAACGTTCCGATGCTTTCTTAAACGACTGCGGAAGTAAGAAGTTAGCTGCCATACTCTCGGCAAGCGCCCCAGACAATCGAGAGGCCTACCGTCAAGAGATTTTCAAACGTATCCGGTCCGGCATGTCGTGCGCACAATGCCACGACGGAGAAGTGCGGACATTGCTTAATCCTCCCCTCCGGGACGTTTACACTGACCACATTTTGACGGGCACGATGCCGCCAGGGCTGGGCCAGACAATGAGCGCCAGTGAAAGAGAAATGCTCCTTCAGTGTTTGAACTGGGAGTATTTTGGTCACAAACCAGGCAACCAAATATTTGTTCCCGGTCTACTCTATAAGCATCTCACTCAAGGCTCCTGCGAGCCAATAGTTCCGCAATTGGAAGCCCAACCCTCCCCGTCACGGCCCTCCCACGAAATCGCAACCCCATAAAAAAACGAAAGGTATGGCGTCGTGTAATCGGGGGCAACTCCAGTCGGTCCCTCCGTGAAGGCCACTAACGTGGCATTGTCCCCTCAGAGTGCACCGGTTTTTCCAATGTTTGAGCGGAAGGTTTGGTAGGGGCTTTTGCGCTGGAAGCCGGGGGGTGTCGCCCCTCGATTGCAGCCAAACTTTTCGTTTTCAAAAATTCACAAGCTTTTTTGACGATTTCAGGTTCGTTCTCAAACGTTCGTCCGGAGTAAAAAGGCAAATCTTCATTGCGCGGCTGCAGGGCACCCAACGGAGCCAGCTCCTTAGGACTAGATTCAATTAGACTCGGTAGTAGCCAGCAAAGCATTCCCGCTAGTCCTGCTTTTTCGCTGTTGAATTGGTTAAACTGATACCCAAACGTGTCAGGCCCTTTGGCGTAATCAAGAGAAAAATTTTTCACGGAGACCCCGCTCGGCTCGAACAAGTAACGAAGGTTCGCTACTTTTTCGGCATCCGCGGCGGCCTTGCTGTTTAAGCCATCTTCGTCGGGGTAATCGTCTTTCTCTTGAAATTCTTTTATCAATGCCAGTTTTTCAGCCTCACGCGTGCGCATGTGGGATCGCACCTCCGTCAGAAGCTTGGAGTACGGTGTTGGCAAGCGCGATTCATGCGCTTTTCGAAAGGGGGACTCTGGCGATCCCAGGAAACTTGGAATTTCGGGACAGCCTAGAATGGTGGCGAGCTGGGCGAACTTTAGCTTGTCGTAATGATCCGCCTTTGCCATTCGCGCCTCCATAATTTGAAAATTCCAGTAATTTAGAAATACGTTGAAGCTTCGCCCATCGTCGATGCCGCCAATTGCTTCCTTTTCTCCACCGAAAAAGGCTTGGTAAGCCGCCGGAATGGCCTCTTTGCGCCTCGGCTTTGCAGTGGCAGGGGCCGCGTCAAAAAACCTACTGAAGAACTGGCCGCGCGTACGATAAGCACCCGGCCATCGGTGATAGCTTGCAAAGTTCGGTCGAGGCGGAGTTCCATGACAGCGGTTGCAGGTGGTTGGATTAGGAACATAGTTGCAATTCCCTTTTCGGCAGTCGATTACGCGGGGAGACCAACCAGTCTTGGGGTCGGCTTCAAACATGAGGATAAGATTATTTAGCTCGGGGTGGTCAGCGTGCGCGGTACTG
>JAYVQZ010000480.1:0-15465 GCA_043776735.1 Deltaproteobacteria bacterium
GAAATCTCGCTAACTTGGATTCCGATCTTCCCGGCCAGGCGTGGGACCTGGTGGACATGACCAAGTACCGAGCCCACAACTGGCATTGCTTTGACCACATCGAAGATCGCATGCCGTATGCATCAATTCAAACGAGTCTAGGATGTCCGTTTAAGTGCAGCTTTTGTTGTATCAATACCCCCTTTGGAGGTGCCGGAATCCGCTATTGGAGTCCGGATCACATTATTAAAGAGATCGATACGGTGGTTCAAAAATACGGCGTTAAGAACATTAAATTTCCGGACGAAATGTTTGTCTTAAATGAGCAGCACGTTCTGGGAATCTGCGACCATATCATCGAACGTGGCTATGATCTCAATATTTGGGCGTACGCCCGTGTTGATACCGTAAAAGAAAAATTCTTAGATAAGCTGAAACAGGCTGGCTTTCTTTGGCTGGCATTAGGGATCGAATCCGGCAGCAAACATGTCCGTGATGGCGTGGAAAAGGGACGGTTTGGCGAGACCGATATTGAGAAAACCGTGAATAAAATTCGCGACAAAGGGATATATATTGTCGGCAATTATATCTTTGGTCTGCCCGATGATACCTATGAGTCCATGGGGCAGACGTTGGAGCTGGCAAAAAATCTGAACGTAGAGTGGGCCAATTTCTATAGCGCAATGGCCTATCCTGGATCTGCTTTGTATAAAATGGCGCAGGATAAAGGCTGGGCCTTGCCAAAGGATTGGATTGGCTATTCGCAACACGCTTTCGAGGCGTTTCCCTTGCCTACGGAAACCTTAAAGGGCAGTGAGGTCCTGGCGTTCCGCGATGAGGCCTTCCTGGATTACTTCACCGATCCAAAGTATTTGAACATGGTGGAAAAGACTTTTGGAACTGCTGTGGTCGCTCATGTGAAGGAAATGACCAAGCACAAAGTGAAACGTCAGTTTACCGAACAAAAATCTCCATTGCGCCAAGTCGGTTAAAAGCCCTCGGTCTCGTTAAGTTGGCTTCTTTCCTGGAGAGAGTGGCTCTTTAGATAGTCTTGGTAGGTTGTTTCAAGCTCTTTGCTAAAATCAGACTGACATTTCCACCCTAGATTTTTTAACTTAGAGACATCCAAGAGTTTTCTTTTCATACCGTCAGGCTTTGTGACATCAAAATGAATGGTTATCGGGTGACCAATTGTCTCCGCCACTTTTTTGGCTAGCATTGACACTGTGAGGTCTTCGCCGGTTCCTACGTTGATGGGGTCGCTGTCTTCATAGCGCTGCATTAAGAAAATGAGTCCTTCGGCACAGTTCTCACTATAAATCAGCTCGCGAAGTGGTGTCCCCGTTCCCCAAAGAGTAATCTCACTAAGCTTCTTAATTTTCGCATGGTCAATTCGGGCAATCAGCGCTGGCAGAAGATGACATTTGGAAAGTTCAAACGAGTCCTTTGGTCCAAAAAGGCTCGCCGGAATGGCTACAATAAAATTTGAGCCGTACTGCTTGTTGTAATACTGGCACATTCGAATTCCCGCCATTTTGGCGATGGCATAGGCTTCATTAGTGGGTTCAAAGGGGCCACTAAAGATCTCCTCTTCCCGAATCGCAGCGGTTCTATCTGATGGATAAACACAATTGCTCGCGGTAAAAAGCAATTTTTTTATATTGTTTTGTTTCGCCGCCTCAATAACGTTCGCCTGGATCATAAGGTTATCGTAAAGAAATTCAGACGGAAACTTTCGATTGGCTCCAATCCCTCCGACACGAGCGGCGCACAAGAAAACATATTCTGGCTTTTCTAGTTTAAAAAAATCCTGGGTCGCCTGCTGATTTCGGAGATCGAGATCGCTATGGGTCCGCCGAATTAGATTCTCATAACCCTGAGCCCTAAGCTGGCGGCAAAGTGCCGTTCCCAAAAGACCCGAATGTCCTGCCACATATATTTTTGATTTTTTTTCCATTTGTGATGATCAGACATTTCCGAAACGGGTATTTTTGATCATGGTGAATCCTTTGACGAGCTCAACAATTCCCAGCTCTAGGGAATGCTGAGTTTTAAATCCTGCACGTTCAATTTTTTCATTGGAAACCACGTAGTTTCGTTTGTCGGGATCTTCAGCCGTCTCTACTTCAACTATTTTGGTATTGGGCAACACTTTTTGGATCACCATGGCCAATTCCTTCTTTGAAAGATTGGCCTCGGAGAGTCCAACGTTGAAGACTTGGCCTCGAATTCGGTCAAAGTTTTCCAATCCAAAAACGAAGGCGCGGGTTACATCTCGGACATGCAGGTAGTTTCGCTTAAAATGGGCCTCAAAGAGAAACAGGCAACGATCGTAGACTGCGCGATAGGCAAATTCGTTCACCAAGAGATCGATTCGCATTCGAGGCGACATTCCAAACACCGTTGCCAAGCGAAAGCTGATGGAATTGGCGTGGTCCAGTAAAGCCTCTTCGACTTCCACCTTATGTTTGGCGTAGAGAGAAATGGGATTTAGGGGGGCTTCCTCGGTTAGGGGTTTGGCTCCTTGCCCTGTTCCATAACCGCTGTTGGTCGTGGGCATAATGACCCACTGCAGCGGACTTAACATTTTAAACATCGAGATTGTGGCATCACGGTTTATAGCGGTGGCTGAAAAAGGATCTTGATCGCATATCGGTGCCCCCACAAGGGCAGCTAATGGGATCACTGCGTCATGCCCTGACACCGCTTTTTTCAGCGCAGAGGTGTCTCTGATATCTCCGCGAATCACGCTGAATTTCGGATGGTGGCAGACATGAGCAAGGCTATTTTCGCGCCACATAAAGTTATCAAAGACGGTCACCGAATAGCCCTTTTGGAGAAGCTCCGGGACTAAAGTAGAGCCAAGGTATCCAGCCCCTCCAGTAACAAGAATCTTTTGAGACATGACAAGCCTCCGTGGGCGCATTGAGTTAACAGGTGATTGATTTCGCAAACGACGAGCTTCATTTTAATTCAGTTAACTAGGAGTGATAGGGTAAAATTAAATAATGGATGCCCACCGAGCGATTCTGACGGGAAATATCAGGAGCTCGATCGCGGCCAAGCAGGCACTCCTGGCCTCCGATGATTTCCATTTGCAGTTTCAAAAGATCATGGAGCTTGTCGTGGCCAGTTACCGCGCCGGTGGCCGACTCTATATCGCCGGCAATGGAGGCTCCGCGGCTGACGCTCAGCATTTGGCTGCCGAATTTGTTAGTCGACTCGCCAGGCCCAGAGCCCCGCTTCCTGCTGAAGCGTTGACGGTGGATAGTTCAATCTTAACGGCTATCGGGAATGATTTTGGTTTCGATCAAGTTTTTTCAAGGCAACTTGAAGGAAAGATGACCGATAAAGATCTGTTTTTGGCTATTACTACTTCAGGGGAATCGCCAAATATTCTTAGAGCGTTGGAAGTTTGTCGTAGCCGTAAGTGGCCAGCCATTTTGCTAACGGGTCGTCAGGGGGGGAAAGCCAAAGCCCTGACTCCATTAGTTCTTACGGTTCCGGGCGAGGCAACAAGCACGATTCAGGAGCTCCATCTCGTGGTCTATCACTCCCTTTGTCAGTGCGTTGAAGAAGCTCTTTTCCCAAACCCATAGTCTGCTCTTTTTTTTCTCCAATCCCTGCTGTCTTGAGGTCGCATGATTATTACTAAGACCCCGTATCGAATTTCGTTCTTTGGCGGCGGCACCGATTATCCTGCTTGGTATAACGAACATGGGGGGAAGGTCCTCGCCACCACTATCGATAAATACATACGGTTGAGTGCGCGTTTTTTACCCCCTTTCTTTGAGCATAAGTATCGGATTGTGTATTCTAAAATCGAGGAGGTGGTCTCCCCGTCTCAAATCGAACATCCCGCTGTACGGGCGGTTTTCGAATATTTGAATTGGAAGCGGGGAATTGAGCTGCACTACGATGGAGATCTTCCTGCGCGCTCGGGAATGGGGTCTAGTTCAGCCTTCGTGGTGGGACTTCTTAATTCCCTGATGGCCTTGAAGGGAAGAATCATCTCGAAAGAATTCGTGGCGCAAAAAGCGCTCTTCATCGAGCAGAATATTTTAAAGGAAAATGTCGGCTCACAAGACCAGCTTTGCGCTGCCTACGGTGGCTTTAATAAAATTGTTTTCAATAAAGGGGGGACCTACGAAGTCCAGCCAGTAATCCTTCCTAAGCGTCGGCTTCAGCAGCTGGAAAGCCACCTGCTTTTGGTCTTTACCGGATTTACCCGGATCTCCTCAAACGTGGCGAAACAGCACGTTCAGCAGCTAGACAAAAATGCCGTCACACTCACGAGAATGGAAGGCATGGTGGAAGACGCTCTTGGGATCGTACAAAGCCAGAATGGCACAATGAGCGATTTTGGAAAACTTCTTAATGAGGCCTGGCAGTGCAAGAGATCCTTAACTTCTGCAGTCTCAAAAGCGCCCATCGATGAAATTTACCAGGAGGCTCGTGCGGCGGGAGCCATTGGCGGCAAGCTTCTCGGTGCAGGGGGCGGCGGATTTCTACTACTCTTTGTTAAACCTGAAGAACGAAAAAAAGTTACGGAACGATTAAACAAACTGATCCAGGTTCCTTTTGGTTTTGAAGGTCTAGGGAGTCGAGTGGTTCTTTGCCAAATGGATGAACTGGACGAAACCGACGAAATGGAAGAGATCAATGCCAAGGCTGCTTAAGACAGTAAATGAGCTGGATCCGCTACAGACGCACGAACTCGCTCACAATACGTGGGGTGAAGAAGAGATCGAGGCGGGTATCGAAGTCTTACGATCAGGCCGTTATACGATGGGGGCTCGTACAAAGGCGTTCGAAAAGGCCTTTGCCGAGAAATTTGGAGTAAAGCACGCCACTATGGTGAACTCCGGCTCATCAGCGAACCTAGTGGGAATTGGGGCGTTCTTTTTCAAAAAAGACCGGCCGCTAAAAAAAGGGGATGAAGTCATTGTTCCGGCTATCTCCTGGGCGACCACCTATCATCCGTTGGCACAGTACGGACTAAAGTTGAAATTTGTCGATGTTGATCTCGCTACGTTGAATCTGGACGTCACCCAGCTTGAAAAGGCACTGACCAAAGAGACCAGAATGGTCATTGCCGTTAGTATTCTAGGAAACCCGGCTCGGCTGGACGTCATAAAGGCGTTTTGCGATAAGCATGATCTCTATTTTTTCGAAGACAACTGTGAGTCCATGGGCGCCAAACTCGGCGGGAAATCCTGCGGAACTTTTGGATCCGTAGGCACCTTTAGTACTTTTTTCTCCCACCATATCTCAACTATGGAGGGAGGAGTTATTGTTACGGACGACGACGAAATGAATGACATCATCCGTTGCCTGAGAGCCCACGGTTGGACGCGAGATCTCTCAGAAAACACGACTCTTTTTGAAAAGAAGCAGGATGATTTCTTTGAGGCCTATCGCTTCATTTTACCGGGATATAACGTTCGCCCCCTTGAGATTTGTGCAGCTATTGGAATTGAGCAACTCAAGAAGTTAGATGGAATGGTGGAACTACGTCGAAAAAATGCAGAGACGTTTCAGAGACTGTTTTCTAAGGACAATCGCTTCATCATTCAAAAAGAAAATGGTTACTCCTCCTGGTTTTGTTTTACTCTCATCTTAAATCCAGAGTGGAAGGGTTCTCCGTTAGATCGCAAGGATTTGATGGCTCGGATGAAACGAGCTGGAATCGGCTTTCGTATGATCACAGGTGGTAATTTTCTGCGTCACGATGTGATCAAATATTACAATTACTCCGTTGTAGGGAAAACTAAGAATGCCGACTTAGCGCATGACAAGGGGTTCTTTGTGGGAAATCAGCCCCAGGGTCTCACCGCCCAGCTAGAGGCGCTTCACCGGATACTAACGGAAGAGAACGATTAACCATGGAGGCCATCGTTCTCGCGGGGGGGTTGGGAACACGTCTGAAGTCCGTATTGCCTTCCACTCCCAAACCCATGGCCCCGGTGAATGGGCGTCCGTTCTTAGAATACCTACTGACCTACTGGAAAGCGCAAGGAGTTAAGCGCTTTGTTTTAAGCGTTGGTCATCTATCTGAGCAAATCACAAGCCATTTTGGAAATGATTTCCAGGGCATTCCCATAGCCTATTCCCGAGAAGAATTGCCTCAGGGAACGGGTGGCGGCCTAATGAACTCTCTCGACCTACTTCACTCTGATGGCCCCAGCTTGCTTCTCAATGGAGATACTTTTTTGGGTGCAGATCTTTGCGTACTCATCAATTTTTTTAAAAAGAATTCGGCAGATCTACTTATCTCTCTTTACCAAATGCCCATCGGTTCGCGCTATGGAACGGTCGTGGTGGATCGCGATCATCGCGTAAAGAGTTTTCATACGGTTGAGCAGATACCGCAATCTGGTATCTTACGAGAAAACTGGATCAATGCAGGGGTATACCTTTTTCTTCCCGCGCGGCTACAACAGGTAAAGTTACCGAAGCGTCCCCTTTCTTTTGAGGCCGAGATACTTCCGTACCTTATTAAGGAAAATAGCCATTTGGTAGGATGCCAGGTCGATGGCCCGTTTTTGGATATTGGAATCCCAGAAGATTATGCCGCTGCGGGTGCTTTACTCGACGGCTTTTCTTTTAGGAGAAGTCCCTAGATGCCTTTGTTTTGGGAAAATGTGTTCTTCCTGTCTGCGGCGTTCTTTGTTTTCGCCTCCTATTCCTGTCGCCGTACACGATATCTGAAACCTCTACTTTTTCTCTCCTTATTATCGGCTACCTTTGTAGTTTTTCGCTATTCTTTGCCAGCAATTCCCTCAGCTGACCAGCTCTTGTTCTTAGACGAGCAACAATTTAGCAAATCCTCCCTTGATTTCTTTATTCGTTCCCTTTCATTTAATCGGACGCGAGTTCTCCATCCCGATAACTTTTCTCTCTTTCGCCCTGGTCTCACAGGGCTTTTAGCGTACCAGGAAATTTTCTCAGGAACCAATTATTGGTTTCAAGGAATAGTGAGCTTCTGTCTACATGCCGCAGCCGCTTTTTTGTTACTAGTTACGATAAAAAAGTACGTGTCACTTCCTGTCGCCTTACTTGGAGTCATCGTGTTTCTTCCCCAGTACGTGGGAATGGAAATCGTTACATGGCGTCACATCACATTCTATCTACTTTCACTCCTGTTTTATATCCTAGGCATATGGGTAGTG
This sequence comes from Deltaproteobacteria bacterium, assembly GCA_043776735.1. GTDB lineage: Bacteria > Bdellovibrionota > FAC87 > UBA2466 > UBA2466 > JBGSST01. Next base: position 7,152 of record JAYVQZ010000480.1, read on the forward strand.
GTGCCTTTCTTAGCGCATGAGCGTTTGCTTGGTAAACGAGTTGCCACGCTAACTGCCCTTTGTTTTTTCTTTTCGGGACTTTTCCATGAGGCAACCATATTGGCGATTCTCCTGTTACTTCCATTTTTCCTGTTGATTCGTCGAGATCGTGGTTTGACAATGGCCCTTGGCGTTCCTGCGATCTCGTACCTGGGTTTAAGCGCGATTTCCTATGTGTATTACATGGCGAATCTCCAGGTTTTGGGTCCCTCGGACCGCGCTTTTTCTGTGTTTTCTGTTATTCCCAATGTAATTAAGGTCACAGGGTATTTTGTTTTTTGCTTCGTTTTCCCTTCATTGATTCATCTAAAAGTTACTGGAACGAATGAATTGCTGCATGTGGCCGGCGGACGTTTGGGGTGGACTAGCGGTAGTTACGGAAGTGCCTATTGGGCTTTGGGGGTGGCCGGTATATTTCTTCTGATATTGGTAGCAAGAAAGGCAATTAAAATAACCCTTTCGATAAATCCAAACTCTGTTGCTTTTTTTTGCCTGTTTCTTTTGGCTTACCTTTTCGCGCTTATCTTGGGATTGTCGGTCGGACGCGCCTCCGCGCGAAGTTTTGATTATTTGGAGTTGGCTAACTATTACTGCTACCTTTTTAATTTTACGTTCATTCTGCTCCTCTGTTTTGCGCCAGCGCTTTTTCCACGATTGGCACCTTCAAAAAACGGCCTGTTAGTCGCTGCGGTGGTTGGCTTCTCATTTTTCTTTATCCAGTACCAAGGAATCCAACGCGTGCTAAAACCAATTTCAGGTTGGTCCTATGCCGTGGCAGACACCACCTATCGATTGGGAGTGTATTTGAAAGCGCACCCAGAATTTTGTTTAGGGGGGGTGGCTACCGCAGAATTAGAGGACTTTCTCTGCCCGCAGAGCTTCTACCTACTTAATTGCGCCCAGAGAAAAACATCGGCCTTATATTTTGAAAGGAAAAAAGATGAATTTTTCCTGACCTCAGCATTGTCGCCAAATCACAGTCCAATCCCAATTCCGCTGCTTGCGGATTTTTTAGGTGCGCGACGGGTGCTTAAAAAATAGAATTCCATTGCCTGCCAAAAAAGACTCCCGCAGACAATCAAGCTAAATAACGTTCCTAATAGAGCTACTAAGTAAACCGGAAACGACGCCCAGCCTTTACGGAAATCGAATTCAACTCTCGAGGCCCCTGGCGGGAGGATTACACTTTTGAATCCGCGCCACGACAACACCGGTAGGTTTTTTCCATCGACCTTTACCGTCCAATCCTTGTCGAAGGCGTCATAATAAATCAGGCTGTTAGTTGAAGCACCTCCTCTATTGAGCTCGGCAACCAAGTGGCCAGGGGCAAACTCGGTTACTCGAACCTTTCCTTGGGCATCGCCAATAATCTTAAACTTGGAAGACTGACAGTTCTCTGCGGCTCGTCGCTCGGAATGGTCCATTACACTTCCTATCTCGGAGTGAACTGTGTTCAGCATCACGGGATCAAAATATATTCTTGAGCAAGGATCAAATCGTAGAAACGAGCCAATCGCATGATTCACTAAAGGGGGACTATGGGGTGTGGTAATGGTTTGGATTCTTTGGTTTTGTGCCGTGGCCCAGGCCATCAGTGGCGCAGCCAACAGTGCCCGGTCGGTAACTGGATAAAGGAGCCGCTTCTCCTGAAACGGAAAGCCAGTAACCTCAAATGAAGAAAGGGCAGGCCTTAAGTGCTCCGGTACTTGAGGGCGATAGAAATAAAGTTGAAAATTAAAAGATAAGATGTCTAGCAAATATAGGGTGAGTAAAGCGGTTTGAATTCTCGGCCAAGGAAGCGGTTTACCGTGATGTTGGGGACGGGTCCTCCATATTACCACTACTAGAAAAACAGCGGAATAGGAGAGTACGCGCCAGCCTAGAAAAGAGATCCAAAGAAAGGATTGCAAGGAGGCGCCGCTGAGAAGTACCCCCAGGTAGGAATATCCCACTAGGGCATCGGTCGCAAAGATGAGGAGCAGGGTGGCCACAAAAAAATCACGGGCGCGGCCCTGCTTTAGAAAAGCATCCAATCCAAACCCGGCGCAAAAAAGTAGGACAACTTTTATTAGACTATAGAGAAGGCCCAAATGGCGGAAATAGGCCATGGTGGGAAACCAATAGAGTAACCGGGCGAAGATTCCGGCAAAAGAGAGCCAGACTAGCGTTAAAAACAAAAGGAGAAAGGCGAGGGCTTTTTTGGTCCTGACCCGAAAAGCTGTATAGACGCCCAACAGGAAGGGGAGAAAACCTATATACAGAGTTTGGTCCTGGTTTCCCGACCAGTCGCCACGCAAGGGCCAGCCAGTCAGAAAAAGTTTAGCTAGAGTAGAAAGCTCGGGGCGACCACCGTAGGTGAGGAACGTGTTGACGTAGGCCAAGCCCGTTTCGGGATCTCGTCCATTAACAGAAATATACAACTTCCCCATCGTGTGGTGAGCAAAAAGGAGGTAGGCCATAGTAAAAAAAATAAAGGAAAAAAGGCAGACCAGGTTTTTTTGTTTCTTTCGAAAGGGAGCTCGCCAATCGAGTTTAGTTTTCCAGGCGGTGATAACGAAAATGGCACTAAGTGACAAAAGGTGGATGGGTACGAAATAAGGCAGATTTCCAAAGAAAGAGAGTATAGAAACAATGCCAGTCAGCCAGAAGAATTCGCCGCGACCGGAGTCAACAAAACGGATTAAAAAAAACAGAGACAGAGGCAATAAATAGTAAATACGGAGGTCCCACCAAATTTGAGTGGACCAGTAACTGCTTGCCGCAGCGCCTGCACAGACAAAAAATATCGTGTACCGCCTTTCAAAAAGTTGGCTGGCCAGGAGGTAGACTCCGGTGACAAACATCCAACGTTCTACGACTATTGATATTTTAAAGACAAAAAGGGCATTGGTAATCCCTAGAAGTTTCCCTAGTCCCATGGACAGCCAACCGGCGGGACTAATTCCCAAGAGCACCCAAAAATCAGAGGGCATTCCATAAGCGTTCTCGGCAATCCACTGGGGAATCTGGCCCAAAATGTAGACGCCGCTGTAGAGGTAGTGGAAAACCTGAAAAACCTGCATCGTATCGTGCAAAGGCAGAAAATCTTCCCTAAAACTGCCCAAATCTGTGAGCAGGGTCAAGGCGACGAGTGAAGCAAGAAAAATTGGCGTTAATCGTTGGGAGATTTGTTGATAGCATTCCCCATTCAGTTTTGTGTTCATATTACTTTCAAGGATGGTGTAGGCCATTCTGTCCCAATCAAAAACTACGAAAGTAGCTCGAGTTTTGCCCCAGAATGATAACAAGCAAATCGGTCAAAATACCGATAAAATACGACTTTAGTTTCTGTCACTCCAAGCCACGCCAAAAGGATTCAATGAAGACGACACTAATTGTTACGACGCTCAACGAGATTACTGGAATGAAAGCGATCATGCCTCATGTCAAAAAAGAATGGTGCGATCAGATTATTATACTGGATGGTGGGTCGACGGACGGTACGATCGAGTATGCCCGGGAACAGGGATATTTCGTCTATGTTCAAAAGAAGATTGGTTTTCGTAACGCGTACAATGAAGTCCTTCCTTTTGTGGAGGGGGACGTTGTTATCACCTTTAGCCCAGATGGGAACTCTATTGCAGAATTGATTCCCCCGCTAATCGCTAAGATGAAGGAAGGATATGACATGGTGATTGTCTCGCGCTATTTGGACGGAGCTAAAAGTCAGGATGATGACATCGTTACGGGGTTTGGAAACTGGCTGTTCACCAGAACCATCAATCTGCTCCACGGCGGCCGTTATACCGATGTCATGGTAATCTATCGCGCTTACCGAAAGCAGATTATTTACGATTTGGGACTGACTCAGGATGAGCCCTACGCCCTTGCCGAAGCCCTTTTCCGCACCAACATTAGCTGGGAACCTCTCCTCTCGGTACGAGCGGCTAAAGCCGGATTGAAGGTGGCAGAGATACCTGGGGATGAACCCCCTCGCTTGGGCGGAGAGAGAAAGCTGAAGGTCCTTAAGTGGGGTGCGGCCTATTACTTTCAGTTCATTCGAGAGGTCTTTTGCTGGACACCGCCTCAAAAAATGCACGGGCTAGCTGCGGCCGAAAAAGGGAAAAAAGCATCTTGAGCTTACCGCTACGGCGACAGTACAGTTGGGTTCGCCATGCCTGAGACCAAAATTGAAATTAAGCAGCTAGCTACTCCTATTGAGTTAAATCTGGGTTTCGAAACTTTAAAAGAACTACGGCCCCATCTTAACGCTACGCAATTTCATGAAATTTATACTGCAGCACATGAAGCGAACGGGTACGTGCTGGTCGGTCTTTTCCAAGATCAAAGATGCGTAGCGGTGATGGGTTACCGCGTCATTCATAACTTTGTGCACGGCAAACACCTTTACGTCGACGATCTGGTTACTACTGAAAGCGTCCGCTCAATAGGTCTGGGTACTAAGCTGCTGAAATTTGCTGAGGCCGAGGCCGAACGCCTGGGTTGCAAAGGATTGAGACTTTGCACCGGAATTGAGAACGAGCGAGGCAAAAGGTTCTACGAGCGCGAAGGCTGGACGTTGCGGGCCGTGGCATTTAAAAAGCAGCTGGCAGTTTCTAAAGACTCCCACGTATAAAGTTCTGGTTGGGTCTAATTTAACCCCTTACGTAAATGCGCCGATACGTAAGAGTTGTGCTGCGTGTACAGAAAAAACTAGAACGCCATTTTCTTTATCGATTTTGGGTGCTTATCAGAGCTTCCGCTTGGATTGGATGGGTGGCGTTACTCATTGTCGGCCTCATCCCTTGGTTCACTTCGCACGATATTTCTCCGCTAACCAGGCTCGGCGGAACCTACGTGGCCTTTGCCGTTGTCTGGAAGACCATTGAGGCTTTTGCGGAAAGGGCATTGCGCTGGTTTTTTGCCAAAAAACCTAAGAAGCTGCCCAAAGGGGAGGAGGCGCCAAAACTCCCCCCTGTCCGAATCTTTTACCGCTCTACCTCTTTGGGCCATTTAATTCCTGGAAAATCAAACCCCGTTCTTCTTGCCCTTTCGGAGCAGGACTTGGAGTACTCCCTATGGTTTCGTCTCTATTTGACTCTCCGTTTTGTGGGGTATGTGGTCGTTGGTTTGCTCACCCTGATGCTTTTATCGACTAATGGTCTGCCTGCAAAAGGGGGCTTGGGGGATGGTATCGCTCTTATTTTTGTCCCGTTTTTTGCGTTGCGAATCGTTGAGAGTTCAATCCTCTACCTATTTTTAGGTTCGGTAATGTCAGGTGACGATATACATGGGGCTAAAACCACTCGATTTTTTGCCTTTGAACCCTCGTTTTCTTTCGTAAAAAAACTGACTCTTCCCGTATTTGACGGAAGGGCGTGGTTTGTTTCTCTCCATCCCATTCGACAGCGAGCTTTTCGGGTATTGTGGTGGCTGTTGCGGATAACCTACGTGCTAACGGCGCTATTTTTTGCTCAAGTGGCCAACGATTTAAAAAATCAAACGCCGCGGGTGATCCCTTTTCTGCTGAGTGTGAGTTTTCCACTGTCTATTTTTTTTATTGGGTTAATCATCGAGCGGGCAGTGGGTTATCTGGCCTTTTTTCCTGCACAAAAGCAGTCAAAAAAGAAGGGGGCAGCAATTCAGCCGCCCCCTGACTTACAAAAAGTTGGCTAACTGATTTCGCTTAGCGATTATTGAGAACTGCCAAAGCCTTTTCGTAATTAGGCTCATTGGCAATTTCCGCCACCTGCTCACTGTAAAGTACTTTATCGTTCTCATCGAGAACTACAACCGAGCGAGAGCAGAGGCCGCTTAGTGGACCATCGGTGATCTGTAGCTTCCACTCTTTGGCAAAGGAACTACGGAACGTAGAAAGTGATTCCACATTTGCCAATCCTTCAGCAGCACAAAAACGCTTCTGAGCAAAAGGAAGATCGGCGGAGATGCATAGCACCACCGTATTAGCGAGCTTCGATGCTTGTTCGTTAAACTTGCGAACCGAAGTGGCACAAGTCGCTGTATCGACGCTTGGGAAAATGTTGAGGACTTTTCGTTTGCCTTTGTAATTGGCCAAGGTTGCCTCAGAGAGATCCACCTTGGTTAGCTTAAAATCCGAGACGGAAGACCCCAAAACTGGCAATTCGCCAATCGTATGGATGGGATTTCCCTTTAAAGTAATGGTCGCCATGAAAGTTCTCCTTTTAGAATTTTCCTACTTTTAGGGGGATTGAAGGAGGATGTCAGCCTTTTTTGATAGACTAATAAAATGCCAATATTGGGAAGTCTCCGACGTGATTTAGGTTTTTTAGTGCTTCCGGGCCTGTTGGGGATTACCGTCGGTCGATTTTTCTCAGACGAGGCCTTTTGGGCTACCGCCTATTTATTTTTCGTAACCGCCGTGGTGGATTCAGGGCATGTCTATACGACCTTACTTCGGACGTACCTCAATCCCGGCGAGCGGCGTCATTGGATTTATTGGATCGTCCCTCCGCTGGTAGCGCTTTTCTTTACCTGTTGGTTTTTCTTCAGAATTCCTGGAGTTTGGTCCTTTGTGGTTTACGCCACCGCGTTCCACCATATCCGGCAGTTTTACGGCGTGACGCGCTGGTGCCAGAAGGCCAACGGTCGACTCTGTTTGCCTACCGGTAGGTACCTCTATGCCTTAACGGTGATCCCTTTGGTCCTCTACCATTTTCGCCCAGGTGCAAAAGGCCAGTTTTATTCTGACAATGATCTTTTTCTCTATCCTCAATTGACCCTTTTTCAGGGGGGGGTACTGCTCTATGGAGTCGTGGTTCTTTCGTGGCTAATTTTTGAGTGGGGACTTTATCGAAGGTCAAAACGGTGGGAAATGACACGTTTTCTTTCGGTTGCGGGACCCGCGGCTCTCTACGCCTTAGCGTTTTTTTTTGGAGAAAATGCCGTACAAATACTTTTGCCGCTCATGTTAGCTCACGGGATTGGATATTTTGGAATGATGGCATTGAGCTTAAATAGGACTCTACCTCGTCGCTACCCCACTTGGCCATTGGCCCTGGGCGCGGTTTGTATGGTCGCTCTGGTTCTTGGCGCATTTGCGGGCTGGGTGGAGAAGGATGCGGTGGATTTTGAAACTAACTATTTTTTACGTCAGTGGGAATGGCGAGAGTCTCTTATCCAAGGACTTTATTTGGTCCCTTTATTTACGCACTTCATCCTCGATGCCTTTATTTGGCGAGGTAAGCATCGCGAGGCTAAAGCAATTTTTGCCACGCCAGTTTCGCCTCAATCCGCAATACGCATGGCCGCCTAGAGGGGAACTTTGCCGTCAGGTTGAGCCACTACTTTAGCGCTGCGATTGGTTCAGGCACTTCATTGCGGCGACTGCCCATTAACTTTTCTCGCCGCTCGGCGCGGATATAGCCATCCACTTTATCGACGGAATCCACCGTTATGTCCCATGCAGTATAAATTTGCTTCTTCTTGTTGGCTCGCAAATCTCCCCCCACAAATATCCCGGGAATGTTGGTTTCTCCCGATTCATCGCTAAGGACGTAGCCCCGTTCATCCACTTTAGCGCCCATCGACTTGGCCAATTCGTTGTAAACAATAACCCCCAAAGAAACGAAGGCGATTGTCGAAGAGACTAAAGTTCCGTCACTTAGTTCAATTCCGGTGAGCCCTTCTTTTTTTGCATTCCCTAAAAGGGCCTTAATGGGAGATGTTTTTGTCTCAATGGCGTAGGCTTGAATTCGTTCAGCGAGTGGCGTGTTAGCAGAAACCGCCAAGGTTTCGCCATTGGTCAAAATAGTAATTACCGGACAGCCATAACGTTCTTTCAATAAGGTGGCTATCCAAGCAGCGGATTCAGAATAACCAATGATGGCCACCTGTTTGTTTTTTGTACGGTGGCCGTCGCACCGAATACAATATTCCACATGACCTTCATTGGCCATCGGGTAGACGTTCTTAATATCACCGCCAATGGAAGGTTGAACATCCATGATTCCGGTGCAAAGCACCACGTATTTTGCGGTAAAAGTTTTCCCTGATTTTGTTTCTAGAGTGAAGTTCCCTCTTTCTCCGGTGATATGAGTCACCTCGTCTTTAATACTCGTCATTAAGGGAGACCAAGTAGGATGCTTTTCTACCCATTGATAGACTTCGTTTGCGCTTTGGAAGATCGCTTTAGGGTAGTCAAAAAGAACGGGCATATTCTCCACTTTTCCTACCCACGTGGCGCGGGCCTTTTTCTTTGTGGAGGGGCTTCCTAAAAAAGCAACCGTGGTTAAATTGTTGAGGACGGCGCGCAGGG
>JAYVQZ010000481.1:0-3897 GCA_043776735.1 Deltaproteobacteria bacterium
TGCTGGGGCGCCCTTGGTCAATTTTCAAAACTACTATGCCTTAGCTAAGTTTGCGGAAGTCGAATCAGGCTTGCTCGACGCAAGAGTAAAAGAGGGCAAGACGCTGATAAAACGGATTTTTGCGCCAGAGTTCGGGTGCCAGTTTTACTTTGGATCGTTAAAATAGAACCGATTTTACGGCATAAGTATGAATTAGAGTAAGATGAGGCACGTCTGTTATTGGGAGAGTGGAGTGCAGGAAAAATACCGCAATGCGCTGACAAAGAGCGGAGCGTATCGTTGGCGCATCGTGGCTGGAGTAGGCATCGCTATCGGTGTTTTTTTTGCGGTTAACTGGCTCCACCAAGTAACGCGAAAACCAGCTGAGCTGGTGGGGCCTTTAGATTCTTTCTTTCGTAAGGATCCCAAGACTACGTGGGCAGTGCATGGTGCGACTTTTCAAAATTACGCGACTGGAATAATCACACCCGACCTTCTAGCGGCCCTGGCGCAAGCAGAGTCGCGCGGCAACTCCATTGCCCGAGGGGAGTGGGTGTGGCGGTGGTCTTTAAATCCGTTTAGGATCTACGCTCCCCCCTCTACCGCTGTCGGACTCTTTCAGATCACTGACGGTAATTTTGCCCAGGCGCGCCACTACTGCATTCGTGGCGGTCAAGTGATCTCAGAAGGGCCGTGGTTCAATTTAAATTCCTGCTGGTTTAATTCTTTATACAATCGGATTTTACCCACCCATGCCACAGAACTTACTTCGGCCTATTTGCATATCACCGTAGTAAAATGTCTGACTAGAAATCGTGGGATCGCTTCAAAGGTGACCCTTGAACAGAAACAAACTTTGGCCGCGGTGATTCACCTTTGCGGGGAAAAACACGGGGAAGAGTTTGTTCGCCGAGGTTTTCGTCTGGCAAATAACGAGAGGTGTGGGGCTAGCGATCCCCACCAGTATGCAAAACGGGTACGCGACTTTCAAACGATCTTTATAAGGCTAATAAAGAAAACCTGAAGCATTTGGCCTGCATGACGCGTCATAGACTAGCGATAAGTTTTCATTTAGCGATTACCCAAGGCTTGGCCGGATCTTGTGGGTTTTCTTTCCTTCTCGTTGGGCGTAGAGCGGCAGATATGAATCTGATATCAATCTTTTCCGTTTAGAAATTCGGCTACAAAAAGTGCGGTGTGGGTTCCCACGGCGTCTTCGTCTTTGTTTCTGGGTCCGGTTTTAAAACCACCGACACTCACCGAATCGGTCTGTGGTGTGGCCAATATTTCTCCCGAACCAAGAATAGCGTTTGTTTTCGGATTGGTGAGGGAGACTTTCATCGTAAGTCCCTCACTTCCAAACTTCATTATATTGTCTCCGTTGTATTTGGTGGGCTCCAGGGTCAAAAGAAGAGCCCGGCTTACCGACGCTGTTTTTGGTTGAGAGGCATCGCTTACGTCCTTAAACGGAGTAACAGCTGGGAGTTTTAGCGCTAGCGAGAATTGTATCGGATTTACGAACTTTTGGTACTCAGGCCCTGTTGCCTTTACTCTCACTAATAGCGAGGAGAAGCCTTGCGTGGCGTTCTTAGCCACCGCTTTATCAACGTTTAGCTTTCCGTTATATGCTTTCTTAACCGATACGCTCGCGCACCCTGCGGAAAACACAAAACTAAATAGCAAACCTGTTGTGATAAAGCGCTTTGAAGTCATTAGGGGCCCCCGTTCATTAAGATGTGTAATCTTACTCGATCGCCAATCAAGGTCCAACTCGTTCTGCTTTTTATTTAGAACTCACAAACACTGGCGTTTTGAATTCTGGGGAGTTCGTCATCCTACCCGTTGGATTTATCCTGTTTCTCTGAATTCGATAGAATCCATCCTAATATTGGAAAATTAGAAAAAAGAGAGCTCCAAGGACGCTTCATTGAAGCGATTCATAGTTAATCTTGCCGTCGTTGTGCAGGAGCGGCGAAAATGTCTGCATCAGTGAGTCGGCCTCACTACAAAATCCAAAATCGCGCAAACAACGAATTCGGGCGGCGATGATTTGCCCATGTTTTGACGATGCGACCAAATTCTTAGAATAGTCGAAGGCCTGCCCAATTTCAGACGCCAGGAAAGGACGATCCCAAAGCTCCGCCCCCAAAAAGTCTTTGGGTATCGGTTTTGAAACCCGAAACACAAAGCCCGAAGAACCTTTCTTTAAATCCAAAACCGGGGAAAAATAGTCTCGAAGCCGATACTGAATCAAATGAATCCAATAGGTAAAGTAATGAGAAAAATCCTGATGCAATACAGTGGCGCCAGAAAGAAGCGCTGGATAAAACGTGAACACAATATTCCTCGATGTCGCCCAATCCTTCATGGCATCGACCATCAAAAATTCAATAGGACCAGAATTCCAAATGAATTGCCCAAGATCACACTGATAAGTCTCCACGCGACTTTGCCATTTTTCGACGTGCTTTTGAAATGCGGAGTCAAAACGTTCTCCGGCAACGAATCGACCTTTGAACTCAGTGTCCCCCACACTGAGGTCCATGTAAGGTTCCCACAAAAACTTATCGAAGGCGTGAACCTTTTTCTTATGAGTTGCCTTTAGCCGATTCAAACATAAGCCTTCTAAGATAGAGAGGGTGCTCCCGCCGAGCCAACATCCTAGATCCACTAACTCACCCGCTCCTTTATATTGATGACGAGCAAAGAAACTTAGAAATTTCTTCTCCTCTCCCGAAAGCATTTTTGGGATCATGTGCCTTACAGATAGGTTTTTCCCAACGGTCCCATGATAGAGCTTCTTCAAAATAAGGTATAAACGTGTCCGAGTTTTTTCAACGTTGGCCGACAATATTGAGGGAGAGTGCATGGCTATCAAGCTACCTTACCCAGCGGGTGACTGACAATAGGTCGGCAAAAGTAGTCTCCCGGGGTACTATGAAATCAAACGCCCGCTCGATTAAAGAATAGACGGCCTCGCGGCAGCAGTGCGCGAATAGAGCCGGCGGAATGTTGCTCCGGCAATGCGGGTTCCGTTTAAAGTTGGGGGTGCTGAGAGTGCACGCCAAAATTGGAGTGGTGAATAACTCCAATTCCCCCAGGCCGCAGGACTTGTGCAAATTCTTTATGATAGGATTCGACCACGTACTTATCGAATGGAGCAACGGAGTCCCAAGAGAACGTACCTTAATGAGGATTGGTGAATTTTTCGACTATCTCCGGAACTCCGGTGTCCGGAACGTTCTGCCGGTTTGAGCTTCTCAGGATGCCTTCGTAAATGCGGGTAGTCATGCCTGGCGGGAAATCTCCGCGATCTTGGTAGTCTTTAACCGTCATCACCTCGACGGGCACCAGTGGTTCCCAGCCGGCATTTTTGTCTGGTTCCCAAAATCTCATCGCGCGATGGGTGCCATCGTGAACATAATACCGTATGGATCCGTCTTTTTCGCTCATTTTGAACACCGGACTGGGAGCTTCAAAGGCGATACGCCGTTTCTTTGGATCGTTTGTGTAGCCATCCAGGATAGATTTCTGCACTTGGCTTTGCGTGAACGCCAATTCGCTAAATGGGATCAGCTGAATTCTGGGGTTTTTAGCTTCTAAAAAGCGGCCACTTTTTAATGCTTCGGAAAAAGTCTTGGCCCCTTTTGGGGTTTGTCCGGACACGTTGATCCGGATGCTCCCGTCTTTAGAACGATAAAATTTAAAATCTAACTTTGGTTCGAGTGCCACTTCACCCGTTAAATAAGCGTAGGCTTCGAGCACTAATTTTCGCTCAGCTTCCTTTGAACGGGCCGGGCCGCCAGGAGGGTTGAGTAGAATGTCGTAAGTCCGGCCGCTGCCTCCCAAACCGACGTGGGCGAGGAGCTGTTGAAATCCAAGTCGGCAAGATAAGTGGGCGTAAATAGGCGCGGAAAA
>JAYVQZ010000482.1:0-3896 GCA_043776735.1 Deltaproteobacteria bacterium
CAACTCCGTAACGGTCAACATTACCGATGGGGCTGGTAAGAAGCGTCTGGCGAAGTTGGAACTCCCTTAGGAACCTCGTCGGAAGCCTTGACAGGGCGACGACCGCTTTTGTTGGTAGGGGGGCGGGCTTACTCGCTAATCGACGGTGATTATTCGCGGCAAGGTAACTTGGAAGAGGTTTCAAGCGGCGGCCCAATTGTCTTTTAGGCATTAGTCTTCATCTTAAATTTAAATTACCGAGCTAGATCGGTCCGAGAGATCGGGTTCTCTGATTTGTCGCAAGCCACGAAGTGGCGCGGCGGCAATCTCACTCTGTGAATGCTAAAATGCGCTTTCGGGAGAGCGAGTCTTCATCCCAACAACTCAAATACGAGAAGGGACCCAGGCCGTCTGGTAGTAAATACGGGCTTGGCGATGAGGATGAAACTCACGTAATCGGTAAGGGCGTCTTGCTTGCTTACGTTTCCGCCAATTACGTTCGTTAGCTACGCCAAGCTACTCGTGATAGCCCTGACGTAAGTAATCGTCCGTATCTTCTTCTTTAGGATTGTCTTCGGGGAAGCGAGTGGCCGGGTTAGGATCCACGGTGGTCGCGGCAGCAGCGCGCATGGTTCCAGGTTCACCCACGCGAGCCAAATTGTCGCCCCGGCTGTTGGGAACCATTCCGGTTTTAAAGGCCACACGAACGCGGTGGTTAGAGTTGGTCGAGGCCAACTTTCCGGTCTGTTTGTCGATGTAGGCAAAGACGATGTCTTCGGGAACAGGGAAATCGTTTTGCGGATAATCCTTAACCACATTTTGCATGTAATTTACCCAGATGGGAGCTGCCGCTTTTCCCCCGGTCTCGCCAGGAGCCAAGGGCTTATCTTTTAGGTAGCCTACCCAAACGCCGGTCATGACGCCCGGGGTAAATCCAATAAACCAAGCATCCCGATGGTCGTTTGAGGTCCCTGTTTTTCCTGCCACCGAACCTGGAACCGCAGCGGCCGGTCGGCCGGTGCCTTCTCGAACCACTGCCTTGAGCATGTCCGTCATGACGTACGCGGTTTGAGCAGAGATCACCTCTCCCGGAGCCAACTGTTGCTCCATGGCCAAAGTGGATTGCGCGGTTTTAGGCGACATTGACGCCTGACTAGGCGACTTCGATGGGCTTGGTGCCGGTGAAGAATCAGCGCTCGCTTCCTCAATCACTTTCCCCGCATCGTCCATCACTTTGCGCACGAGTCGTAACGCAACCGGTTTCCCCAGACGCGGAAAAATCGCAAAAGCGCGAGTGAGTTCATCAAGACTACTTGACCATGATCCAAGGCCAATGCTGAGATCGCGGGGAAGCGGCGACGTAATTCCCATTCGGCGCGCGTACTCAATGCCGTAGTCCACCGTTAGCTCGTTAAGTAGTTTTACCGTTGGAATGTTCATCGAACGAATCAGCGCCAAGCGCAGGGGAATGTCTCCTTCAAAAGTTCCTGTGTAGTTGTGGGGACGCCAATCTTCGCCAGTATTGTCAGCGTCTAGTCCGCCCTCGAATTTAAAGACGATGGGGGAGTCGGTCACAATCGATGCGGGAGAGAACCCTTTATCTAACGCTGCAGCATAGAGGACTGGCTTAAAGGTAGATCCTACTTGGCGTTTTGCCTGAAGCGCGATGTTGAACTTACTTTTTTCAAAATCCGTACCGCCTACCATGGCGATCACATCTCCGGTGGCGTGATCAAATGACAACAAGGCCCCTTGGATCTCAGGTTCCTGCTCCAGAACCAGAGAAATCTGCCCTGTTTTTCTGTCCAATTTATCAACGCGGGTCCAGACCACGTCCCCATTCTTAAATACATCGCCAATATTTTTTGGAGCACGACTATCAATTTTTACCCAGTCATAGCCGCTTGCCGAAATCGCCGCTTGAGTCTGACCAATCCAAGCCTTGGCTGTGTTCTTTTTCGGATCCAGATCGGTAATAAGGGTCTGGTAGATTTCCCCTTCTTTCACCGGAGTGGCTCCAAAATACGGTGAGTTGGCCCCCTGAATGGTGGAGAGATCAAAAATTAATTCTTTCTTTGGGCTCTTTTCGTCAAAACTGGCTGGAAGCAGACGCGTGCTGACAACGTCCCTTAGGACTTCCAGATGCTGAGTTTCCAAAAACTCGCTCGTATGGGATGAGTCTAAATTTTTTATAGCCCCACGCCAACCGAGCCGTTTGTCTACTTCGCGAAGCCCTTTTAAAATGGCCCGATCCGCTTGTTTCTGATGGGCAAAGTTTAGAGTTGTCTCCACCCGAAGCCCTTCAGTAAGGACTCGCTCAGAACCATATTTTCCCATAAGGTACTGGCGAACGGCCTCAGTAAAAAAGGGAGCTTCCGTAAGATTAATGTCCTTGGTCGCTGTGAGTTTTACGATTTGGCCGTAAGCTTCGGCAGCCACTTTTGGCTCAACAAAGCCGTCCTCAACCATGCGTTTGAGCACGTACTGCTGTCTGCGCTTAGCCAAATGAGGATTGTGAAAAGGGTTCCAGTCGTTGGGGCGCTGAGGGAGGCCAGCAAGAATGGAACCTTCGGCCAAGGTGAGATCCTCAACGTTCTTTCCAAAATAATTACGAGCCGCAGCCCCGATGCCAAAGGCGCCGTGCCCCAAATAAATCTCACTTAAATAAAGGTCCAAAATTTCATTTTTGGAAAGCTCACGCTCCATGCGCCAGGCAAGAACCATCTCGCGAACTTTTCGAGTGATCTCTTTTTTCTTAGAATTTAAAAGAAGGGCCCGGGCCACCTGCTGAGTGATTGTGCTTCCGCCTTGGGCATAATGGCCACGCAGAAGATTGGACACCGCCGCCCTGGCAATGCCGGTAAAGTCGATTCCCTTATGGCGGTAAAAACCGGAGTCTTCTGCGGCCAAAAAGGCTTGAATCACGTGCTGGGGAATTTTTTCAAAAACCACAGGATAACGGCGTTCCGTGGTGAACTCAGCGATCTTATGCCCATCGGCCGAATAGACTTCAGTAGCATGCGAGTGCCGGTACACTTTAAGAGAAGCCACATCGGGCAGGCCCTTAAGCAAACTAAAAAAGACCGTAGTGACAGCAAGTAAGCCTCCCCCGATGCCAAAAAGGGCAACAAGAGAAACGGTCCGAAAAGTGGCACGAAAAGTAAGACGAGGCAACTTCATAAGTGTTTAGATTCCCAAAGGAAGGAGGCTAATTTTTGATGGTTCTTAAGCATATCAGAATTCTCCTCAAAATCCTTGGCCCGGAACGTCCTCAAGTCATCCTTGCTTGAGGCTGATTCTCTTCCTTTTCAATCCCTAAGACGGGGTCTATTCTTGCCCGTGATGGAAAAAAAATACAAAATCGAAGAACTAGCCCCCACTAATTTTACCATTTCAGTCAGGTCCCACATCGTCCGTGATCTCCGAGAGATGGAGAAGAACACGAAGATGTCGGTCGATGAACTGGCCACTAAGGCGCTCCTAATGTTTATTGCGACGCATAACGACTTCTTAGGTCGACGCAAATAAATGCCGTCCAAAGCTTTTAGCGCGCCCCTCCCCAATCACTGGCAGGGAATTTGGAGCGGAGCACTCCATCGAGAAGTTCATTCCACACGTCTTTTTCTCCGCTGGGCACTGCACCTTCTCCCAGTCGGTCTAAGGCACGACGGACCAACGCCTGTTGTGCCTCGTTTTGATACTTCAACGATAAGATAAAGCGCAGCTCAAGCTCACTTGCCATTACTGCCTTCTGCGCAGCGTCGACTCCGCGAGGAAGCGCGTGGCCGTTGGGACCGTAAAGTGCCAATTTAACATCGCCGTAGAGATTTCCTCCGTCGCTTGCTCTAAAACCCGATTTATAGCCGTAGGTGATGTGCTGTACGAGGCTTTCCATCTCTTTCGCCAATGCCGGATTT
>JAYVQZ010000483.1:0-15447 GCA_043776735.1 Deltaproteobacteria bacterium
CGAGCTACGGAGAAGAAAATCAGGGGCAAAGAGAGCGTCAATCCGCCAACCAACAGTTTTTCAGAATGCCGTTCTTTCCATCCCTCAATGAGTAGTTGAAACATTCTTACCTGAAAAACCATTCCTCCAAGGGTGAATACTATGGCAATGATAGGAACGGCGGGAGTGGATTGACCAACGGTTTTAAACAACCAAGTGGGAAATAGTCCCAGCGCACAGCTCCCCAAAGTGAAAAAGTATCCCATCAATGCTATAACGGGCCTTATGTGAGAACGATAATCGAGCCAAGCAACGCTCGTATATAAAGCTATCAAAAGACCTAGTGCAAATAAGAGGGTGCTGGCCCAAAGCATCCACAAACCAGAGCGTGTTTCTTTTTTGGCGCGGATCAGAAGTAAAAAACAAGGAACACAGAGAAAAGTGAGCAGGCTCTTGGACAGACAGACAACGGGCAGGAAAAAGAGTAGCCCTAGTTCGCACCGTGAAAACTCTTTCTTGGTACAGCGGAAAAGGATGTAAATTGTAAGTAATAACGTTGCATAAGTGGTGTTGTCCGAACTGATCATTTCCACGCTGGGGTAAAAAGCAAAAAGAAGAAACAGCGAGAGCCGACTAGGCCAGGAAAGCAGCCCAAACTTCGGATGCAAGAAAAACAACAGACAAAAAAAGTAGAGGTAAGTCGCAAAAGATTTAAACAAAACGGGGAAGTTATTGTGCGCGCCGAGTCCTTTTAGGATGAAATAGGAAAGGGAGCGCAGAGCAAAGGGTAAATAATTAAAATCTGTCGTGGTAAGAACTTTAAACAGTCCATTCTGATTTGCCACAAACCAAAAGCTGGTTCCTTCTTCTAAAATCAGAGAATTTCTAAACGTGGCATTGGTCATCAAAGCCAATTTTACGAGCGTCAGGACCCCAGCCCCTCCTACTAGGAAGCAAACCCAATACCGACGAAAAAAAAAGACTGGGTTAATGAACACTATTTCTTTCCTAGTAGATTTAACATGGGCCGGACCCCATGGCTCAACGCATATAAAAACCAACGCACTGGCCGTTGCCGTAAGGAACGGTAAGTGTGAATCACGGCTTTGAGACGCTAAGTGGTAAAAGGTTAGAGAGGAGAGTTCCTCTGATCTGATCTTATATTCTATTATACACGCTAGCCGTAGCAGCTCATCTGGCCAAATAACCGATCACCAGGGCTTTTCAAAAACCTGCATGCTGGCGTAGCCGTAATATACGGGATGTGGGGCAGCGACGTGCCGAAAACCGACACTTTCCACAATGGACTGCTGCTGCTCGGATTCCATAAAATTAATTTTTAAAAGTTGATGGGCGTTCTTTGCAGTAAGAAGGGCAACGTCGAGAGCGGAGAGATCTGGATTGTTTTGATAAGCATTTCGCACAATTTCTTTTAGGAAAATTTTACCTACGGCCGGGTCGCTGATCTTAGTTACTGGGTCTATTAAGACGAACTTTGCTCCTGGCTTAAGACTGTTATAAATATTTTGCAGCGCCTGTTTTCTCTGGGCCGTAGGGATGGCAAACAAAGTAAGAACCATTGAGCCCCCATCGAATTGTTGAGGAGGAAACATTAGAGGGTCAGTAGCACTACCCCTTGCCATAGAAAAACGTCCGACCGACGCCAGGCCGGGATCGGAATGTTTCTCTGCCGCTTCGTCAGCCCCCGTGTTGAGTCGCCACATACTAATATTTAAACCGGCACCAGCGATATCTAGACCGTGCACAATGGCATGGGGGTCCCGAATCGCAGCGGCAATGACTGCATTTCCGTTACCAATACCAACGTCGAAAATCCGGACAGGATTGGTTCCGCTTTCAGACTTTGGAAATTCAGTTATGGTCTCTTGCACCATGTCGCGATGCCCATCCGTGTGCGTTGATACCGCATGAAATCCAGTATTAAGATAAAGGGCCCAGGATCGTCCCGGCGAAAGCTTGTTCAAAATTTCATTAATAGGCTGATAAGCTGAGGGGTCATTGGCGACCTGATCCACGATGGCCAGGGCGTCTTCAACCGTTTGCACTTTTTCAAACGGTGGCCGCTTCAAAATTTTTTGCATCGTAAGTATCCCCTGCTCGCCCAAGGCGTGCATTGCAAAGACCTCTCTCAATTGCCCATCTTCAACAAGAATCTGACTGGCTCTACCGGGAGAGATAAGCGCGAGTGAGTTTGTACAAAAAGGGGGAAGGGCCACGCGGTCGAGGGCAAATGATACCGAACATGGGGAAAACACTAACCCGAGGAAAAGGAAGAGTTTGCGCGCCTTCATAGAGCGCTAAAATGTGCAAAGTAGCGGCCAGGGAATGAAACAAGGCGCGGTGGCAATACAAGGGTTTAGAGGCGTATTCTTCAAGTTGCTGGTGGAGCGGCTGCCAAAAGAATGCATTGCCGAACTGCGGAAATACAATCTCTCCAGCGATGAGGCTGGGAGCCTCAGCCGCTAACCGTTAGCGATCTCGAAGTAAAATTGCCCTTAGGCCGCGGCTCTCGACCCATCCGGCAAGTGGCTGAGAAATTCTCGACCAGCCATTTTTTTCTTCGTCGGTCATCACTAAAATTCCCGAAGGCAGATTAATTATCTTGGTCTCATCCTTTATTTCAGGCCCTTGATAAACGCCAACGAAGGTCCCTGCCGGCACATCAGTTACAGCAATCGGGCGAGCCACTAGAGAGTGCGCTATCAAACCGGAAAGAGGAAAAAGGGAGCAGAAGGCAGCAAAAATAAAGAGTCCGACCTGAAGAGCCTCCACACGCCGGCCTCTTTGCCACCAAAAAAAGAGAGCGAGAATGACCGACCAAAGAGCGATGAGAGCGAAAGAAAAACAGAGGTTGGGAGTTAGGAAAAAAAAGAGCTGTAGTTTTAGCGAACTAGAGAGTCCTTCTCTCACACTCTGCTCGGACTCGATCTGGTTCACTTTGCCCAGGAGCTTTAGTGCGCCCAGCGGACTCTGCCGCAGCTTCGCGCTCTCTATGAGGTGATAGACAGCTTTTCCGGTGTCTTTGTTGGCCCAATACGCCATGGCCAGGTGATAATGCGCTTCCGCAGATCGGATGCTCTGGGCCTGGGCTTTTTCAATCCAGTCAGAAAATAGGCGAACACGCTCCGCCGGTACCTGCACCGTCTCTGCGCGAACCGCGGCGTCCCATAGCGCGTTGAGAATCGAGAGATCCTCGGCCTGTGCGCAATGCACAAAAAACGCGAGAAACCCCGAAACAAGAACGCACCCCGTTGAACGGAGAATAGACTTCACCATGGAAGAATACGGTAATCTCGCTAGGCCTTTACGTAAAGAAAGGCCACCGAGAAATCACGATTCTCCCTGATGTGCTTACGCACTTTATTTATTTTTTTGGGATTTGGCCGAGCGATTAGTAACGGACTTCATATTTTTCTTCGAGGACTTTGACCAGCAGTCGAAGCTCATTGAGCCTCTCTTCTAACGATCGATTGCTCTTTTCTAGCAAATGGATTCGTTCGTCTTTTTCCCGAAGAGCACATTCAAATGCTTCGCTCACCATTTTCACAGTGCCGTCCACATTTGACTGGCTTAACCTATGCGTCTCCATCATGGACATCCCCCTTGTTTCCTCGTCTGCGCGTTCGTTTACCGCTCGCGATAAAGAGGCCGACGATTTGTCTTCCCCTTCCCACTCCGTTTTCTTGGATTCCCCGGACGGGGAGGCCAAAAAAGTAGGTGAAAGAGGTCGCAAACCGGCATTCGCACCTTCAAAGAAGATGAGATAGCGGCCATTCTCCATTCGATAGGTCAAAGTGTGACTCTTGATTTTACGGCGTATCGTGCTGAGGCTGAGTCCACTCCGAACGGAGTATTCAATGAGGGGGAGCCAAGATCCGTTACTCTCGCCACGAACCGGTGAAGGTTGTGACATGAGAATCTCCTACTAATTATAGTAACGGAAAGATCCCAAATCACCTACTCCCCCAAAGGGGGAGGGCATAACTATTAAGGTTAACCTTAGGTTTAACCTTAAACTTCTACGCCGCGCTGAGCCCAAAAAATTCTCTGGTTAGTGCTAAAATAGTCTTAGTCGATTCGTCCGTTTTTCCACCCTGATCACATAGCAAACCTACAACTATGAGCTTCATTTTCAGAACCTTTCGTTTTCTTCTCGTGGTCAGCTTGGTTTTGCTGGCCGGGCAAATCCCCGTTTCGGGTAGGACCATTGGAGAACATTTTGCAATCTGGGTGAAGCAGACGTTTAAAAGCACTCAGGAAAAGATTGCTAAGTCCTCTCTGGTGGCCAGCCTTCCTCGTTACACGACAAGCGTTCCTGCAACGGGGGAACGTAAAGAGGAATTGAACGGCGACAAAAAGGCCACTGACGCCGATAGCCTGTCTCCCTCAGACCGAGAATCTCTTTTAAGAGTTTTACGCTAACGTCCCCAACGACTTCAAAAATAAAATTTATGAGCGATTTTCAGGAAAAAAGAAAAGAGTACCGGCTCCCTTTTTTTGAGAGGGCGGTATTTACCGATGGAACGAAATCGCTTTCGGCCCACGCTTCAAATATGAGCCGCGGTGGGGTGTTCCTAAGCACTTTGGACCTTTTCCCCATTGAAACCACCGGTTTTGTAGCGTTCTGCTTCCCGTACCAAACCAAATCGGTTTGTCTAAAGGTCAAAGTGGTGCACCTGGTTTTTGATCGGCAACGTTGTGATGTGGACTGTGGAATGGGGCTTTTCTTTACCGATGTGAGCGACTCGCTCAGGTCACAGCTAAACTTGCACATTCTTAATGAACAGGCCAGCTACCTGGAGCTAAAGCGATTGTTAAAAGTGCCTCGTCCTGACTTCACGGAGATTCAAAAGCACTTAAAATCGATTCCCCATTTGCAGGAACTTGACCTCTTGGCCCTTCGCTACCGCGTCGATCGTGTCTGCACGCTTTTTGAGCCTGACCTCACCACCGACGATCTCGTTCATAAGAACGCCGCCTAAGCCGCGCCCGATTACAGACTTTTCCCTTTGCGAGTCTGGGGCAGCGCTAGCTTCACATTCACCGTTTTTTTGACCTTTCCTCGAATGATATGAAAGGGCACGGTGTCGCCCACCTTTTTGTCGGCAATCGCATCAAGCACATCGGTCATGGTGGTAACCGCCGTAGAGCCCACCTGGGTAATGATGTCGCCCCCCACAGGAATTCGACGAAACCCAAGGAGCAACTCCCTATCGGCTGGGCGAAAGCCCGCCTGGGCGGCTAAACCTCGCGGGTCAAGTTCTATGACCATCACTCCATGATCCACATCAATTCCAAGAGCACCAAGTAGACTTTCGCTTAATCCCACCCCATTCATTCCCAACTCCGGCCGCAGCACCTGACCAAACTGAATCAATTGGGGAATGATCTTTTTTACGGTCTCTACTGAAATAGCGAAACCGATCCCCTCGCTGCCCCCACTGTTAGAAAAAATCTGGGCGTTAACGCCAATCATTTTTCCCGAGCTATCTAACAAGGGGCCTCCGGAATTTCCTGGATTAATGGCGGCATCGGTCTGAATCACATCCTTGATAAGCCGCTTGGTCTGCGCGCGGATATCGCGACCCAGTTGGCTGATAACGCCTACACTCAAGGATCCGCCCAATCCGAAGGGGTTTCCAATCGCCAAAACCTTTTGGCCTACCAACAATTCGGATCCCGCCCCAAGTTCTAGTGCCGTGAAGGTTTTTCCTTTTCCCTCAATCTTAAGAATCGCCAGATCGGAATCCGGATCCAGCCCTACGACTTTTGCGGGATAGACACTTTTGTCCCAAAGGGTGACCTCCACCTCCTGAGCCTGCCCGATCACGTGATGGTTGGTAAGTATGTAGCCTTCGGACCGTATGATGGCGCCGGAGCCCATGCCTTGCTGGGGAACTATGTCGAAGAAAAAATCGCGTCGTAAAGTCACCGTGGTGATGTTCACGATGGCGGGATTGCAACGCTTATAGATATCCACATTGTTCTGCTCATCAGGCAGGAGAGCGCGGGAGTGTGCGTTAAGGGAAAGGCCGGCGATTAGTACAAGTAGTGATTTCATGTGTATTCCAGGTTTTCTATTGACCGGATTATTAAAGAGGAGGGGGCGGGGGTCAAATTGTCCTTGCACCAGGCCTATTTCCAAGGCTCTTGCTGCCCTGGCTTACGGCAGGCATTGATTGACAAGGCTTGGCTCAAACCAATAATCTCCCTCACAATTTTGAGGTAATCACATGAGTCACTCCGCTATGCCCTCCCAGGGTCAAAAAATCACCTTCTCGGCGAAAAATGAAATTCAGGTACCCGACTGTCCCATCATCCCCTTCATCGAAGGAGATGGAACCGGCCCCGATATTTGGGCAGCCTCCCAGCGGGTTTTTGATGCCTCCGTTACGAGAGCGTACGAAGGCAAGAAGTCCATTGCCTGGCTAGAGGTTTTGGCCGGAGAGAAGGCCTTTAAGCAGACGGGAAACTGGCTGCCGGATGAGACCTTGAAGGTGATCAAAGAAAACTCAGTGGCCATTAAAGGACCGCTGAGCACTCCAGTCGGCGGTGGCATCCGTTCGTTAAACGTCGCTTTGCGCCGGCTATTGGACCTGCATTCCTGCATACGACCTGTACGCTACTTTACCGGGGTTCCCTCCCCTATGAAGGCTCCAGAAAAGGTGGACATGATCATTTTCCGTGAAAACACGGAAGACGTTTACGCTGGGATCGAGTGGAAAGCCGGCACCGATGAAGCCAATGAAGTCATTGCCTTCCTTAACACTAAGACCAAGAACAAAATCCGTCCCAATTCCGGCATTGGCATCAAGCCTATGAGTGAGTTCGGCACTCAGCGGGTAGTTCGCATGGCAATTCAGCACGCCCTTAAAAAGCGGCTTTCTAGCGTTACGCTGGTCCATAAAGGGAACATCATGAAGTTTACCGAAGGGGCTTTCCGGGATTGGGGTTATGAACTAGCAAAAAAAGAATTTGGCGACGTCACCATCACGGAAGAGGAAGTTTGGGAAAAACATGCCGGCAAAGCACCTGCTGGCAAATTGGTCATTAAAGACCGCATTGCCGACAGCATGTTTCAGCAAGTGCTATTGCGGCCAGAGGAATACTCTGTTATCGCCTGCCCCAACCTAAACGGCGACTATTTGAGTGACGCGCTAACGGCACAGGTGGGAGGTTTGGGCATCGCCCCTGGAGCCAACATCGGGGATACCGCGGCTGTCTTTGAAGCGACCCATGGAACCGCTCCCAAATATGCAGGGCTAGATAAAGTAAATCCGGGATCGGTGATTCTCTCTGGGGTCCTCATGTTTGAATACCTAGGATGGAACGAAGCCGGCAAACTTATCACGGATTCACTGGCTAAGACTATTGGACAAAAAACGGTTACCTACGATTTTGCTCGGCAAATGCCTGGAGCTAAAGAGTTGAAGTGCTCGGAATTTGCCGCGGCATTGATCGCTAATTTTTAATTTTTAGAACCAGATTTCAGAAAGGACCCCCCATGAAACGGGCAAAGATTACCATTGTTGGATCGGGAAACGTAGGCGCCACCGCCGCCCATTGGATTGCCGCTAAAGAGCTAGGCGATGTTGTGCTTATTGATATCGCAGAAGGCGTTCCGCAAGGAAAGGCGCTCGATCTTTTGCAGTCCGGCCCCGTTGAGGGTTTTGACCTTAAAATCAAAGGAACCAACGACTACTCCGATACCGCAGACTCTGATGTTGTAGTCATAACCGCGGGAATCCCCCGTAAGCCTGGGATGAGCCGAGATGACCTGCTTAAAACCAACGCAAAAATCGTTGGCGAAGTAACCGCAAAGGTGGCCAAAGCCTCCCCGAAGGCGGTCCTCATCGTGGTCAGCAATCCTTTGGACGCTATGACCTACGTGGCAAAGAAGGTGTCCGGATTCCCCCGGGAACGTGTCATTGGAATGGCCGGTGTTTTAGACTCTGCCCGGTTCCGTACGTTTGTGGCCGAAGCTGCCAATGTCAGCGTTGAAGACGTATACGGTTTCGTTTACGGAGGCCACGGAGACACCATGGTGCCGATGACCCGCTATTGTTCGATTGCTGGCGTGCCTCTTGAGAAGTTTCTTTCCGCCGACAAAATCAAAGAGATCGTGGTACGCACGCAAAATGGTGGTGCCGAGATCGTAAACTTCTTAAAGACTGGCTCTGCTTTCTACGCTCCAGCGTCGTCAGTAGTAGCCATGGTGGAATCGATCGTTCGCGACAAGAAACGTATCCTTCCTTGCGCCGTTTTGTTGCAAGGCGAATATGGAATTAAAGACCTCTACGTCGGTGTTTTGGCAAAGCTTGGCACCAACGGGATGGAAAAAGTTATCGAGCTCGATCTCAACGAGACTGAGAGTTCGATGCTTAAAAAATCGGCCGATGCGGTAAAGCAGCTGGTTGAAGTCATCGAAAGCCAAGGTCAAGCATGAAAATTCACGAGTATCAGGCAAAGCAGATCCTAAGAGACTATGGCCTTCCTGTTCCAGAGGGTAAAGCCACCTTCAATGCGGCCGACGCCATTTCCATTGCAGAGTCACTTAAGACCAAGGTTTGGGTTGTAAAAGCACAGATTCATGCTGGAGGCCGAGGCAAAGGCGGCGGCGTGAAAGTGGCAAAGACCCTCGATGAAGTGCGTACCTACGCTAATGCCATCATGGGCATGAACCTTGTTACGATCCAGACTGGACCAGAAGGCAAAGAGGTTAAGCGTCTTCTTATCGAAGAAGGGGCTGATATCGATACGGAGTCGTACCTTGCGGTCACTCTTGATCGTGCCGCAGCCAAACTGGTCATCATGGCGAGCACAGCGGGCGGCATGGATATCGAAGACGTAGCTCACAATACACCCGAAAAGATTTTTAAAGAGTGGGTTCATCCCACGCTAGGGCTGCGCGACTACCAATGCCGGACGCTAGCCATGAAAATGGGCTATACGGGAGATACCGCAAAACAATTCGTCAGCTTCGTGAAAAACCTTGTGAAGCTCTACCTTGAACTCGATGGTTCCCTTGTAGAAATCAATCCTTTGGTAAAGACCAAACAAGGCAATTTGATTGCTCTCGACGCCAAAATGGAGTTCGACGACAACGGCCTGTTCCGCCACCCCAAACTTGCTGAACTTCGGGACACCAACGAAGAAGATCCCAGCGAGACTGCAGCTAAGAAATTTGACCTTAGTTACATCAGCCTCGATGGCAATATCGGTTGCATGGTAAATGGAGCTGGCCTGGCGATGGCCACTATGGACATCATTAAACTTGAAGGTGGACATCCTGCTAACTTCCTTGATGTTGGCGGCGGAGCCACCGAGCAGAAGGTGAAAGAGGCCTTTAAAATCATCCTTCAGGATTCCAAAGTGAAGGCGATTTTGGTCAACATTTTTGGCGGCATCATGAAATGCGATGTCATTGCTCAAGGAGTGATTGGGGCCGCAACAGAATTGAAAATGACCATCCCGCTGGTAGTGCGTCTGGAAGGAACCAACGTGGACCGCGGAAAAGAGCTTCTCCGAGAGTCGGGATTAAAAATTGTTTCGGCTAACGGAATGAAGGACGCGGCAGTAAAAGTCGTGGCTGCTGCCGAGGGGCGTGTATGAGCATTCTTGTAAACAAATCCACCAAACTGATTACCCAAGGGATCACCGGACAGGCTGGCGCCTTTCACACCAAGATGTGCAAGGAGTATGGCACTCAGGTTGTCGGCGGGGTCACCCCGGGAAAGGGCGGTGAGAATGTCGAAGGCATTCCCGTTTTCAACTCAGTAAAAGAGGCCGTAGCCAAGACCGGAGCCAACGCCACGATGATTTTCGTGCCGCCTCCCTTTGCTGCTGATGCCATCATTGAAGCTGCTGAAGCGGGAATCAAGGTCATCTGCTGTATCACCGAAGGGATTCCGGCTAACGACATGATTGCCGTTAAGGAATACCTCAAGACCTCCACGAGCACTTTGATTGGACCCAACTGCCCCGGAATTATCACGCCTGGCGAATGCAAGATCGGCATCATGCCTGGGTACATTCATAAAGCAGGGAAGGTCGGTCTGGTCAGCCGTAGCGGAACTTTAACCTATGAAGCGGTTCATCAAATGACTCAGTTGGGAATCGGACAGTCGACTTGTGTTGGTATCGGGGGAGATCCCGTTCCTGGCCTATCGTTTCTAGACTGTTTAAAACTCTTTGAAGCGGATCCCGGTACGGAAGCGGTGGTAATGATTGGTGAGATCGGTGGTAATGCAGAAGAGACTGCAGCCGCCTACATCAAAAGCACCATGAAAAAGCCGGTGATTGGATTCATTGGCGGCCAAACGGCCCCCCCTGGAAAACGGATGGGACATGCCGGCGCCATTATTAGCGGAGGAAGCGGCAAAGCTTCTGACAAAATTCAGGCGTTAGAAGAGGCCGGCGTTCATGTAGCGATGAGCCCTGCGCTGATCGGCGACACGGTAGCCAAAGTTTTGGGACTTTAATTTTTAACCAGGAGTATTTATGGAACGTACCTTTGCCATCATTAAACCAAATGCCGTTAAGAAAAATTGGATCGGCAAGATCCTTACGATGATTGAGGACAATAGCTTTAAGATCGTTGGCGCTAGGATGAAAACCATTTCTAAGGCGGAGGCAGAGGCTTTCTACGGGGAGCATAAAGCCCGCCCCTTCTTTGGAAGCCTTGTTGGTTTCATGACGAGCGGCCCGGTGTTGCTCTTGGCTTTAGAGAAAGAGAACGCAATCGAAGACTGGCGTAAGTTAATGGGGGCAACCGATCCCGCTAAAGCGGCTCCTGCAACCATCCGTAAGTTGTACGGGGAAAGCCTTGAGGCCAATAGTACGCACGGTTCTGACAGCCCCACAGCTGCCACACGGGAACTTAATTTCTTTTTTGAGGGCGAACTGAAGTAACCGGTTAGGCGACTTTCTTCTTGGGCATCTCTTGCTGTGGTTCTGAAGGAGCGGATTCAACTTGAATCCGCTTTTTCTTTGCCGTTTCGAGCGCCTTTTCAAAATCCAAGCGCATGATCGGCGTTTCTAAAAATCCGTCAAAGGCAAACTCTTCGTAGTCGGCGGGAGAGGCTCCTTTTTTTTCTAGTGCCAAAAATACGGGAACCATCCGTCCCACAGGATCTGCTTTTAAGGTTTGAAGTACGTCGGCCTCGGAAAGCTTCTTTAATCCCGCAGTGAGTATAATGATATCCGTCCGCTCGTAGAAGGCGTGGGTGACAGCATCTATCCCGTTATCAACAAATTTTAACTCGTAACCCCAGCGTGCCAAGATTTCGAAGTTTTGCTCGCGTCGATCCAAAGACGGTTCCACGATGAGGACCCGATTGGTTTTTTCCGGCTGCGCCACAGGAAAGGGCCGGCTAATAACGTGCGGAAACAGGGCAAAAAATGTGGAGCCTTTTCCTTGCTCACTTTCCACCCAAATATTGCCGTCGTGGAGTGTCGAGATCTGTTTGGCTACGGTAAGTCCAAGTCCTCGTCCTTCGGCTCGTGAGTAATCTTTAATCTGAGTAAACCTATCGAAAATCCGCTGCATTTCTTTATCAGGAATTCCTTTTCCTTCGTCCCTTAGACTAATCACTACCATAGGAAACGGGGGATCGGACTTACGACGCCCTGTGAACGGTTCCAGACGGAGGAATATATTTTTTCCGGACTCGGTAAATTTCAAGGCGTTTACAAAAAGATTTTGTAATAGTTGACGAACTCGGCCCTTATCAATCAGGACTTTCCAGTCTCTGAGTGAATTATCATAGTGAAACTTCACGCCCTTTTGTTCCGCCTGAAATCGGTAGTCCTGATAAAACTCTTGAAGCAGATCGTGCAGGACTGACATCTCATAATTTGGTTTAAAACCCTGCTCAAAAGTCATGACATCGAGAAGGTCGTTCACCAGACCAATGGCCTGTTCCGTGTTTCGTTTGGCGCGGCTAAGGAGCTCAAGATGCATTTCGGGAAGGGTGGGTTGCTTCTCTTCCTTGTTTAGTATCAGCAACAGACTCGACTGGATGAGGCCAAGCGGAGAGCGAATATCGTGAGCGCAAATACCTAAAAACTCCTCGCGTTGTTTTACGGAACTTTCATTGCGAGAAATGATGGCTGACTGCTCTTTGAGCTGATCTTCAATGACATGAGTTTGAAGTGTGAGGCGACAGCGCAAGCCTACTCGAGTGCGAATTTCCTCTACGGAGTCAGTCACCGAAAGAAAATCATCGATCCCAATCGCATTGGCTGCAAAAAGGTCTTTCTGATTCTGACTGTCTTTCACAAAGAATATGGGAATCGCCCCGTTCTCAGAGCGGGCGGCCTTTACCAGATGCTCCATCCAGACCGGATCGCTCTCCGACGTAAAGAGAGCTCTCACTTTTTTGGGAATATTCTTAGTATACCATTTAGGAGTGGGAACGTTGCCCCGTCCGGTGCCAAACAACATGCAGTCAAAGCCAGCATCGACCATCCGTTCTAGAAATAGGCCAAAGCGCTTTTCAATCATGCCATTGGCATTCTTTGTTTCATCACGAATGGCCCAAACTACCGTAGGCGTCTCTTTTTCCGGCACCGGGCACCACTCCTTCTCTATTCTAAAGGCCCTCTCTTATCGGCAATTTGTGCTGTTTCCTTAATAATTTCCTTAATAATTAGGTCCTGTCAGGAAATGAAGTTTCAATCGTAAGAGCCAAAAGGTACTTTTTGGTAGGAAACTGCCATCCATTCGAAATCTGAACAGCGCTTATCCCGCAGCCTTTTTATAGGACTCTTCTAAACGTTTGAGGTAACGGTGAGTGCGAACCTCTAATTTTGCTTCCGGCTGAATGTCGATTTTTACCGCTTCATAAACCTTTTTGGCGGTGGTTTTATCAGGGATAGTAGCCAAAACATCAATGAGTAGCGTTGCCGCCCTGATCTTATTGTCTCCATAGGAGACGTCAAAGGCCTTATAGGCCGCAGGCGTGGCGTCTAAGTACCGTTTTGCGCGGTAAAGAAGTGAAGCCTGCCAGAAATGAAAGGTGAACTCAGTTGGGTACTTTGCAGAGTACTCTTCTGCCAGAGCCAACGCAGCATCCAATTCCCCAGCCTGTTCCAGGCAACCAATCCTCTCAATGGTAAATCCGCGCGCTGAGGCCCCTTTGGTTACCTCCCTAGCTGCTGATTCAAATAGGCTGGCCGCTTCATTCCATGCATTTTTGGCCTCGATACTCCTCCCAATCCGAGAAAGCAGCTCTGCGCGCATCTGGGCAATATCGGTTTTAGTCAAACCAAGCGGATCTAGATCCTTGCTTACGCTTATCTTGGGATAGTTCTTTAGAACCGTCTCCACCAATTCAGGTTTTGGTTTTGCAAACTTCTCGTCGTCGAAGGACGCCAGGTATTCGGTAGCCCAAACCATCGCATACGGAACCGCCGGATTTTCCAAAAGAAGCTTTTCGTACATGTTGCGCTTCAACTCTAACATTTTTTCCTGTTCTAGAAAAAAAGCGTTGGCTATCTGATATTCGGACGAGCCCTTAGCTATCTGGGGTTGAATCTTTTCGTAGGCGGCCGTAGCGCATTTGATCTCTTTTCGTTCGGCACAAGAGGTCGCGCATCTCATCAAATCAGCGGTATTTTTAGACTCGCACGCTTTCTTGAAATCCATACTCTTGGCTTTGAGGACCATATCCATAATTCGGACCATCTCTTTTTGAGAGCGGTACCCAACCACACGATAGATCTCATCCCCCTTTTCACTGGTGAAGATCAGGGTTGGATAACCTCCTACTTTGTAGCGGTCTTTAATTTTCCAAGAAGCCTTTGCGTCGGCATCCACTTTTAACAGGACAAAAGACTTTGCTTTGGCCAAAAATCCTTCGGTCTCAAATACAGTCTCATCGAGCTCATTGCAGGGGGGACACCAGATTCCGTAAAAATCGATCAGCAAGGGACGCTTTGATTTAACAGCCTCTTGAAAGGCGAGGCTCTGATTTTCCAAAAAGGGGCCCTTTAACCCGAATGCTACGGACGAAAGGTTTACCAAGGCTAGGAGAAGCAAGTGGCCGAATTTCATGTACCATTTGTACGCCCGATACGGCTCGGATTCAAATTCAGGGGGTATTTCGTCGGTAGGAGAAAGCTCCGAGCATTAAAAAAAAAGCCCAGCTTTCGCTGGGCCTTTTTCATTTGGGCGGTAAGGGATTCGAACCCCTGACCCCTTGGTTCGAAGCCAAGTGCTCTATCCAGCTGAGCTAACCGCCCACAAAACGCAAAGGCTTCGCTTTAGAAGACCCAAGTTCATACAACGATTTCCCTTGCCCGTCATCCCTTGAAATGGCTCTAAGCGGCTTGCCTTGGCAATTGGGAAATGTTCGGATTCCTTCATATTTTCCAGCGAGTTAAAGAAGGCAATCAAGTTAAGACGCCCTTCATCAATTCCCCGATCCTACCGATAACCTTACCTGGAGAGTTCGATGGAAAATGAGTCTAAAGCGGTTGTATTCGCCAAAGGTGTCTGCAAAACCTATCGCATGGGCAAGCATGACGTAGCGGCCCTAAAAAACGTAGATCTTGCTATTGAAGGCGGTGAATTTATGGCCCTAGCTGGGGCCTCAGGAAGCGGAAAGACCACCTTCCTAAATTTACTTGGTTGTTTGGACAGACCAACCCGTGGAGATATCTATATTGATGGAGTGGCTATCAACCCGCTGACTAACGCGAAACTATCCAAGTTGAGAGCCAGAAAGATTGGATACATTTTCCAACACTTTAATCTCATTCCCACTCTGACGGCGTTAGAAAACGTCGAGTACCCACTTCACCTTCTTAGTGATTACCAAAAAAATCGGACCGAGATAGCAAAAGCGGCACTCACCAGCGTCGGTTTGGGAGAATTTTTTCACCATCGCCCCACCCAGCTTAGCGGGGGACAACAACAGCGAGTTGCCATTGCCCGGGCTATTGTCAAAAAACCAGCACTCGTTCTTGCCGACGAGCCAACCGCGAGTCTCGACAGGAAAACCGCACAAGAGGTTCTCGACTTGATGCGAGCCCTCAATCGGGATCTCGGAGTCACATTCATACTCTCCAGCCACGATCCCTTGGTGCTTAGCTTTGCGGACCGAATTTTTACTCTAGTCGACGGAGAAGTGGCAAGTGACAGCCGTCGCGAGGAGGTTCGTCGTGTGGCTTAGACTAAAAATGGCTTTTCGAAATACTTTCCGTAACCGCAGAAGGACTGCGCTGAACGTTCTCATGATTGCCGGCGGAGTCTGTACGATGTTGCTTTTTGAAGGGCTCGTCCATCGCATGGTGATCGGCCTAAGAGAAACAACGATCAAAACACAGACTGGCCACCTTCAGATCGCAAAAAATTCTTTCTGGAAGAGGTCCTCAAAGAGCGCCAAAGAAAATCTCATCACCAATTACCAAACCTGGATCACAGGCATCAAAAAGAATCCCCAC
>JAYVQZ010000484.1:0-15418 GCA_043776735.1 Deltaproteobacteria bacterium
GATGGCTGGCTCAAGTATGAAATTACTCTCGACGGAGCAGGGCTCTATCATCTGATCCCTTCCTCCAAACACCTCATTCTCAAAGTGACGTGCCATTCCGGTTGTGGACGGAGCGAAATTTCTTTGCAGGAGGCGTTAGACAAGCTAAGCGATTCCGATCTTAAGATATTTGCAGAAGCGATCGAGTTAAAACTAAAATTGCGTCTTCCTAAAAATGAGAAGTGGCTTTTTTTGCTACGAGGGATTGCGGCGCAAATTTTAGAAAAGAATCATGAGTTACTAGCGAGGTTCCCGATACTACCTGCCTTTTCAGACCTTGGCGAAAAAAGAAAACTCTTGACCCTTGGAGGAGAAAGGGCCGCGCCGTCGCATGTAACCCCAAGGGCCTCCTGGAATGAGCAGCGCGCTGGCTTTGAAGCCTCTCCCCCCCCTGAGCCCGAAGAGATCGATCCCCGATTGCCTCACATTCGCTACGGCCATTTTATTTCTGATTCACTCCCTCCAAGAATGGTTGCTGAAAACCAGGCTTTGGCTGTGATTATGACCGCCTTAGCCGAACAAAATGGTTACTCTGTTGAATTTCCCGCCGGCCCTCGTGCTACCCAAGAGGTTAAGAACCTTTCCGAACTCCTTGAACTTCTGTTTGAGACTGGGCATCACATCGAGCTACGTGACGAACGGACCGCAGCTAACTTTCTCTCTTTTACCGCCGGTGACAAATACGTTCGCTGGCCGGTTTGGATGCGGACTGGAATGTTTTTCGAGGAGAACGAGGAATTTCTTCTCCCCGTTCCCCACAGCCAATACGTTTGGCAAATTACCGGCCCTGCAGTGAATGCCCGCGTAAATTTCTATTTAGGCATTCACGGCGTTGGTTTTTTCCCAAAATTTGATGAAGACCGGCCACAGTGGACAGGGATGGCTTCATCGACTCAGATCGACGACTCCACGGCCGAGGGCAAGGCGCAGATAATCAAAGCCACTTTGGCTGCCTCCTCCTACCTTCGTCGCATCCACGTGGAGTACCAACGCCACGCCAAGACCTATCCCGCGGACGGATATGGATATCTAGGGGTCTGCAATGACTCTGCAGCCCTTATCGAGCGAGTCCTTTTTAATAAAACGACGTTGTACCCGCTTCTCAGAGCCCCAGAACTTCGAACGATTTCCAAAATTCACGATGGGCTAACTCAGTTTATGGAAAAGTTACCTTACGATAGCCTTCCCATGGGAATGCTTAATGGAGGGCCGGGAACTAAGGACGAGATCCTCAGCCGAATTGTTGCCATGATCACCTCCCCCAGCGATTCTCAATTGCGGTGGGACGAGGAGTATTTTAGTCAAGTCGATCGGGCTAGAAGGCTACTGATTCAGGCAGGAAAATAATAAAGCAGCAGGCCTCTCTTAACTCCGTCTATTTCGAAGTTCGGCCCAACAAGGTAGACTCTTAACTCATGAACTCGCCCGTGCACTACGTAAAAGGAAAAGCCTACATCGACGACCTCTCTCTTGAGGACCTCGCCCATCAATATTCAACTCCACTGTACGTCTATTCCCAAAAAACAATCCTCGATCGTTGCGAGGCGTTTCGGCGACCGTTTGCCCATTACCCCACAGATTTCTTTTTTGCGGTAAAGGCAAACCTCAACTCGGCACTTCTCAAGCTGATATTTAACTCTGGATTTGGAGCTGATGTGGTTTCTGGCGGCGAGCTGGTGATCGCCCGACACGCCGGCCTATCTGCAGACAAAATTGTTTTCTCAGGGGTGGGGAAAACAGATGCCGAGTTGCGCTTGGCTGCAGCCGAAAAGATCCAGGCTATTCAAGTAGAATCGGTGTTTGAGATCGAAGCACTTAAACGCATCGCTCGCCCCGGGGATGTTATTCGACTAAGCCTACGTCTTAATCTTGATATCGATGCTCACACGCACCGCCACATCACCACGGCAACGGCCGCCAACAAGTTTGGAATCAACAAAACTCAGGCACTAGCGATTTCCGCTGATCTTACCGGCAATTCAAATCTAAAAATTATTGGTCTTTCCTGCCATTTGGGAAGTCAGATCAAGGAGGCGGTGCCGTTTCAAAGAGCGGCTAAAGAGCTTCAGGAATTGGGAAATTGCCTTCGCGCTGCGGGCCACCATATAGAATTTCTAAGTCTAGGTGGTGGATTGGGCATCGCTTACGAAAACAATGAAACTGCTCTTGGAGTCAGCACCTATGCTGATGCCATTTTGGGTGAGCTCGGAAACTCTCCCTTTCGCCTTCATCTGGAACCTGGTCGTTGGATCATTGCTGAGGCCGGAATTCTCCTCTCTCGCGTCATCGGGACCAAGACGTCGGAGACAAAAACTTTTGTAGTCATTGATGCCGGCATGAACGATCTGCTCCGTCCTGCGCTCTATGAGGCTCACCATCCTATAAAGGCCAGCACAGAAAATTTGGCTATGATGACCGCGACAGTCGTGGGGCCGGTCTGCGAATCAGCCGATACCTTTGCCACCGGCCGAAGTATTCCTACGGTGGACGCTGGTGACTTGCTAATCCTTGAAAAAGCGGGAGCCTATGGAATGTCCATGGCCTCCACCTATAATGGACGCCCCCGACCCGCCGAAATCTTGGTGACTGGGAAGAAGGCACTACCCATCCGCCGCCGCGAAACTATTGAGGATCTGATGGGCCTCGAGCCTTGACGGCTCGACTGACATCTGTTGGTACGTGGGAAACGCTGTCTTAACAGCGCCCACTTTCAGATTACATTTTGCCCTGTCCAAAAACTGAGGCGTCGCCTAAAACTGAGAGCCCCTGCCCCACCCATTTGCTTTGGCAAAAGACCTGCAATGGAAACCACCCGTACCGCTCAAGAAGTCTCGCGCATTGAGCTTTTTGGAGACCTATGAACCAAGTTTTATGTGGCTTTTTTCTGATCCTAATCCTGAGCACCAACAGCCTTCTTGCGATCACTGAGACGCCGCATCCCCCATTGAAAGATAACGGCAGTTGGATTGGCACTATGGAAGCCTCGGTAGTAACGAATCGAATGCCTAACGCCCAGGATTGGTTGGGACCGGCAGGAGCCGCACGAGAATCTTCTTGGCTGACTTGGATGGGTTGGATCGTGGCATCTGCGTTTTTCCTTATTCTTCTCACGCTAAATCTAAGAATGCGTCGCCAAAGAAGGACTCTGGTAAGAGGCGGTGAACCCGATTTTTTCTTTCTTCCTCCTGAAAGAAACCGCCGCAAGCGCCCAAGGTAAGACCTCCTCCTTATCTCGTTCCTTGCGAAATCCCTCAGCAATCGTGGCAGCGCGAAGAGAGCCCAAATGAAAATCAAATTTCTTTTTAAAAACTGTAAATAGTCCTTAGGGAGCGTGCCCTGAAAAAATGTAGTGAGCGATTATGTTTAACGTTCTTTCAAATCACTCGCCGTCATAAGGAATCCCCATCCCTGATCGAAAGCGCCGTTCTTTGTCCCCAAATGACGTTTTTTGTCACTACAACGTGTAGTTTTCTGACACTCCAGCCTCAAGCAAATTGGCATCAGCATTGCTCAGTGCATAGACGAGGGCTTGGGGGAGTTATGAAATCTATTTATTCAGTTTTATTCTTGGCAATTGGTTTGTTGTTATTAGGTTGCGGGAGCGACCCGGCACAGCCAGCAGGCAATGCACCGCCTACGGCAAACGGAGCGAGTAAGTGGAGCACCACGGAGCTATCAAGCAACCGCGCTGCCTGCGCCAAATCCGGAACAGCCAATTTTGGTGGCACGGCTGACCAATGGACTAACTACTGCGTCTGTATCTACGGAATTGCTTCGCAGAGATGGACATTTGCCGATTTCAGAACCAATTTTGATGCGGATTGGGCTCAGCTCAAGGCGGACAATAGCCATTCTAGTTGCGTCAAAAGCTCGGGTCTTCCTGAATTTAGTAACTAGTTCTCAACCAGTTTTTTTGAAGGGATTAATTAAACCCTTTTTCGGGGCAGCTGGGGCCGTTCCCGTTCCCATAACGGGGGCCGCACCGGGCGTCGGAGCCGCAGTAGGTTCGACACGATGAGCCCCTGTATTTTCTGACATCTGCTTTAGTTCGTCTTCCAAAGAAATGATCGCTGAGTCGCCGTCCAGAGAAATTTCTTCTCCTGGCGTGGGCTCCGTTTCCAAATTGAGATTAGAAATTGGCGCTGGCTGTTGTTTTGGGACCGCTGCCGGTGGCATCGCCTTCACCAGTGGCGGGGCAGAGACGATTGGTTTTATGCCACCCCCAGAAATCGGAGGCGGTTTTACGGGCGGAGGTCTGACTCCTGCTACCGGTGGCGGTGTTGCCGCTGGTCGCGCCGCGGGCGGAGTCATTGAAGGTCTTGGCGCTGGTGGTGTTGCAGGCGCTGTTTCCATCGGTTTGGGAGTGAACGCCGCAGGGGGACTGCCAGCCTTTCCCAATGATGGGGGAGCCGCCAGTTTTGCCGGCGGAGGGGGCGGAGCCGAAGGTCTTGGCGGGCCAGACGCTTTATCTTTTTTGGCACTATCGTCGTCCAAATAGGGAGCTGCCTCTTCTTCAGTAATCGTACCACTGGCGATAAGCTCCTTGAGATGCTGCGCCATTAAAATCATACCCTCGCGACGGCCAGTTTGAATGACGGAGGGAACTTGGAAAGTTTTTCCTTCGCGAATCAGATTTGAGATCGCATGATTGGTAATCATGATCTCGTACGCAGCAACTCGGCCTTTACCATCTTTGCGTTTACAAAGGACCTGACTGACGACTCCCATTAATGACTCCGCTAGCATCGCTCGGACCATGCCTTGCTGATTGGAAGGAAAGGAGTCGATGATACGATCTACCGAAGGACCAGCCCCGCGAGTGTGTAGGGTTCCAAAAACCAAATGTCCCGTCTCCGCTGCGGTTAGGGCAAGGCCGATCGTCTCCAGATCTCGCAACTCGCCTACTAGGATGATATCGGGATCTTCACGAAGCGCGTATTTCAACGCGTCGGAGAATGACAAACAGGTGGTCCCGATCTCACGCTGATTCACCAGGCATTGTTGACTGGGATGAATAAACTCGACGGGATCTTCGACGGTAAGAATATGGTAGGGGTAGTTCGCGTTAATATGATTGAGCATTGCAGCGAGCGTTGTCGATTTTCCAGATCCGGTGGGACCGGTTACCAAAACTAAGCCTTTGGCAATTGTAGTGAGGCTCTGGATTGCATCGGGCAATCCCAACCCAGCCATCGTGGGAATCTTCGACGGAATGGAACGAATAACGGCCGCTATTCCTCGTCGTGTGTAGAAGATGTTTAGTCGAAAGTTGGCTAAACCTTCCACTCCGTAGCTCTTATCAAGCGCTTTTTGCGCAATCAGTTTGTCGTGCTCGGCCTCATTGAGGATCTCAAACATCAGCTCACCGATCTGTTCGTTTGTTAACGGCGGCTGATCCATGGCCACTAAGTCGCCATCGATCCGAAACCGGACGGGTTCTCCCGAAGAGAAATGCATGTCCGATGCCCTATTCGCCATTCCATGTCGCAAATACTGATCAATATTGGCCATTCTGACCACCTCGAGTGCTGATAAGGATTCCTACTGCTAAACAGGTTCCTTTTTCTTCTTTTCGGAGGAAAATAGACAAAACCTTAGCCACTTGAGTCATCAGCCCTATGATCGAAAGCGCCCATCTGTTTCGCGCCCCCTACGAGATCGATGGCCTCTACGATCACCTGTTTGGAGGGCTCTTCCTCATCTGGGGCTTTCCTATTGCACTCCAGTTAACGGTGTTTCTTTCTTTGTTTTGCGGAATCGTTTGCTGTCTCAGCTACGACGCGGCACCAAAAAAACTTTGGAAACGGATGGTGGAAGGTTGCTCAATTCTAGGGTTTCTCTCTTCTTCCTTATTAGCTTTTCAGCCCTGGGATGAGCTTTTTATTAACCTTAGGCACGCTGAGCATTTTGCCACGAGCGGAATCTTCTCCTTCAATCGACATCAGCCCATAGAAGGGACGGTGGACTTTCTTTTCTATTTCGTTGTTGGAATGATGCGCCGTTGCGGCATCCCCTGCGTCGAAGGATCGATCCTCCTTAGCCTTTTGGGTGGCTGGCTTGTGATTTTGGCATGTCGCTGTGCATTGTTTAACCAAAAAAAAGTAAGACTGGTTAATTGGCTAACCCTAGCCCTCTCTTTTTTCCCTCCCCTGATTTTTAATGCTGCCAATGGATTTTCAGCCCCTATGTTCTCAGCAGCCATTCTCTGGAGCCTGGTGATCGCTCATCGGGGCCAACTTTCTGTGTGGCTTCTCCTTACAATATCCGTGGTCCCGCTGATTCGAATCGAAGGGATCTATTGGAGCTTTTTATTAAGTAGTTATTTTTGTATTCGGCATCACCAGAAAAACTTCCTCCGAACCAGTCTTAGGTTTCTACCTGGATTGCTCCCCTTCCTCTTGCTCTCTGTTTGGCGCTGGAAGACCTTCCACCACTTGATCCCTACCCCGGCGGTATTCAAAATAGCGCCAGGAAGTCTCTTCTTTTTGGGAATCGGCGTCACTAATCTGGTGACCGATCTCGTCAGCTCTTTGGCGTTACCGTCCTTGGTGGTCTTAGCGATTGTCTTTCTTCGCCCACCTCGGAAAGAGCTGGTGACCGGGCCAATCGCCTCCCTTTTGCTCACAGCATGTTTTGTTTTGCCCTATTATTCTTCAGGGGGGGACTGGTTTCCCCCTTATTGGGGAAGGTTTCTCCTGCCATTCTCGTTAGTCGCTTTTATTCTTGCGGCCACAACAATTTCTAGCCTCGGTAGAAAAGAAAATGGGCAGATCTTGGCACTCCTCCTGTTCATTTACCTGATCCCATTGGCATGGCCCTACTATTCCGTTAGCCGCTTGCTTGAGGTGGGCTTTAGTCCGCGCTGGATTCTTGCCAACCACCATGTCTCCTCGCTGGCTCGCGGGCTTTCTCGGGTTCACTATTTGTCGGAGCTGGGCACTCATCTAGGACAGACTACGGAAGCGAGTGATATTATCGCCTCCTCGGAAGTGGCCACAATAATGTATTATGCCGATAGAGAGGCACTCGACATGTTAGGAGTTGCCAACCCTGAAATAGCCAACCAACCCTTGCGTGAATCCCCTCGCTTCCGCAGGCGACTCAATGGCCGGTCCGAGCTACCACACCGTATTTTTCGGCGAGCCCAGCCCCACCTTATCGAAAAATATCAGCCTGCCATTCTCTTTACTTTCGATTTTATCCCCGCCGATATTCTTGCCGGGGTGTCCTTTGAGGAATTGGATACCGTGACCTTGGCTAGAGCCATTCGCCGGTGGGAAAGACGGATTGGAGGCTTGGTTGATCCTCTGTACGGAGGCTTTAACCAAATTCTTCAACTGGGCTATTCGCCCATCATCATTCAGTACCCAAATGGGTTTTGTAGCCTCTACTTTGTTTCCAGTGAGGCCTTTAAACGCCATACCCAAAAAATGTTTTCCTTGGGATTTCGGGGTGAGAAATTCCTAGTTCCGAACTAGGCGGAAAGCCAGAGCAGCAGTGCCATCGAAGCGCCAGTAGCGAAGCTCATTTTATCTCTTAGCGCAAATACCACGGGATCGGTATTTACAATTCCGCGCTGAGCCAGAAACCAAATATGGCAAACCCAATACGCCAGAAGAGGGCAAATTCCCCAAAGCCAACCCGGATGGGAATACAGGCGAATAACATCGGGGCTGTTTAAGTACAGGCAAAACACCACAATAGACAGAAAACCCGAAGTGACTCCGGTGGTTTGAAGTATCCAACGATCTCCCAATACGTACCCCGCGCGATTAGCGAGTTTACCTTTTTGGTGCGACCATTTTTCCAGCTCGACATATCTTTTAAGAAAGGCCAACCCGAGAAAAAAGAAGAAAAAGAAGGCAAGAAACCATGGCGAAAGCTTTACGTTCACCGCAGCTCCCCCAGCAAGTAGGCGAATCACATAAAAACTGGTCAATAACAGAACATCAACGATGGGCTCGCGATTTAAAAAAAGCGAGTAAATCAATGTCAGTCCAGAATAGGCCAACAAAAAAATGACAAACGGTTTAGGTAAAAAAGCGGCCGATAATCCGATAGCACTCGCGCAAAGTAAAGGAATTGCGCTATAGCCAAACCAAAGGGGAATGCTACCTGAAGCAAACGGCCGGTGCCTCTTTTCCGGATGCTTCCGGTCCCGATCAAGATCGATAAGATCGTTAAATAAATAGACTGAGGAGGCACATAGTGAGAAACAAAAAAAGGACAAAATGCAACCGCGAAACGTCGGACCTACCCAAATCGTATGTGCAAAAATCGCTGGTAGAAATAAGAGGGCATTTTTGGACCACTGATGAGGACGAAGTGATTTTAAAACGGGAAGTAAATAATCCAGCAGGCGACCGTTCGTACTAACCGGACCAGTCACTGCCAATGTTTGTCTTCGGCGCGCGTACACTTTTGCCATGAAGTCTCCTAAATTATTTTCTTAAGAATAATCATCTCGTTGAGCAAGGCGAAGCAAGAAGGGACGTGCAACAAACATGCAACAACCAAGAATAGCAGTGCTGTTCAAAATAGAGCCCAAATCTGCGCCTAGTCCGATGAAAGGCCCCAAAAAAGTGATGTAGGAGAAAAAGAACTTTTCCAACAGCATCGTACAAGCAATGCGTTCTACAACAACAATAAGAAAACCCATTGCAGCAGCTAGCAGGTACATAAACCAGAATCCAAAGTTCATGTATGCCTCGGCAAAAAAACCGACGCCCACAGAAGTCTCGAAATCATTACTCGAGAGCACCCGATATTCTCGGCCAAACTTATTCCAAAAATTACGACCGGGTTTATCAGGCCATAGTGATCTCGGTATAAACATGTAGGGAATACTTTGGTAAGTTTCTCCTTTCCAGAACGGTACGACTGATGGGGTCATCGCAAGAACCCGTTCTAAAGAATCGTCACCCACCCGACTAAAACCGCGCATAAGCGCCGTATCAGAGCTCTCGTCTTTTTCCGGTTCTTTCCCTTCTTCGTCCTCTTTCTTGTCATTTTTATCAATATACTTTTCGTTAAGTAGAGTTCCTAAAACACCAAAGCGTTCCCCAAGAGAAGAGTTTTCTCCCACTCCGTAGGAAAACAAACGGTATTGGCCCTTCACGCTTTGAATGGCCGAAAGGATAAACACCAGAGCAATGACAGAAACAAAAAACTTCTTTTCTTGCTTCAAAAACGAGTAAATAAATAAAAAGCTGGTGTAATTTGCAAGCATGGTGAGCATCCCAGCACGCAAAAAGTAAATGAATGAAACCACTGGAACCATGATTCGAGCCGCCAATAGCAATCCCTTAGCCTTGGGAGCCTGGGCACAGATGATAAGAAGGATCTGCGCTGAAGCCATTGCAAAATGGATAATTAGAAGGCTGTAGGGCAAGTACTCGCCTATGAAGGGAATTGAAAAAACGTAGAGGGCAATCAATCTCAGTTGAGTTTTAGAAAGCGTTAAATCGTTAAATGTTTTACGACGCATCTCATTAGGAATGAGTACAGTTCGGCAAAGATAGTACGAAAAGGCCATTAAAAAAGTGCAAATTATTAGATGTTTAGTCGCAAAAATCCAAGAAGGCGTCAGCGCATGGCTTTTTGTCAGGTTTTCTGCGTCATTCCATTTCGCCAAGGTAAATCCGGCAAAATGGCTCATCAAAATGAAGCCAATATAGTCCGGTGAGCCTAAAAGCATTCCCGTAACAAAGGGAGTGATTTGGATCAAAGCAAGAATGATCAGCCAAGAATAGCCGGTGGAGTCACTATCCGCACTCGCATAGAGGCGAATTGAAGCAGCTACTATGCCGAGTAGGAATAATACGGAAAGCATTTTCCTGTTAAGAGGCATTGCCACTTTTTCTTGGGTGATTTCCATGTCTTCCTATTCTAACTCGCGCCAGCCAGAGGCCTAAAAATTCCATCAGGAAACGACGTGCTTTAGCCGATTAGTAGGGGAAAGCCCCCCTATGATCTGGTTACTTATGCTTTTTTGCGCCTTCTACCTGACTGCCCTATTTCCGTTTGCCTTTTTTCGCCACGATGATTGGCTCATTGCGCTAAACGGCGCGAGCCTTCAAACAAACTGGCAAAAGCTTTGGAGCCCCACATTAATGCATGGGGCCACAGAGAGGATCTGGTTTTTCAGGCCGCTGGTTAAGTTTAACGGATTTTTGTTCTGGAAACTCTTCGGTGAGCACTACTATTTTTGGCTCGCCTCCACCCTTTTTTTTACGGTGGGAGCTCTAGTTTTCGCCTACCGAAGTTTAAATGAGTTTCCTCCAACTCAAAAAAAGTCGCTCAGTTTCCTAATTCTCTTTGTTTGTGCACCACTAATACACTTTGGCAGTTTGACTTGGATCGGCGAAGGCCTCATGAACTGCCCTCAAATATTTTTCCTAGCGCTTAGTCTGTGGGCATTTCTAAAGTCAGTGAATTTTCGTGATACCGAATCCCGCCCAACATATTTCATTCATTATACCGCAGTTGCGCTATTGGCTTTTTTAATTGCGCTAGGGATAAAAGAGTCGA
The DNA here is from genome assembly GCA_043776735.1 of Deltaproteobacteria bacterium. GTDB lineage: Bacteria > Bdellovibrionota > FAC87 > UBA2466 > UBA2466 > JBGSST01. Next base: position 10,570 of record JAYVQZ010000484.1, read on the forward strand.
GTATTTTTCACGTTATCTTTCTGATGGCGATACTTCGGGATAATAAATTCAATAGGCGAAGCTGGAAAAATACGATTCGTTGCATACTTCCCTATGCGATCATTTCATCAATTTTTTTAATTTTTCGTCTCTTCTTTGTTCCTATGAACGGTGATTACGTGCTGGGTTTCACACTGGCACATCTAGGCACTCCAGTGCTCTATTTTCTGATGATTCTGGGCACTCCGGTATTTCTTCTCTATTTATTCGGTGCCTATGATAGTGAAGTGAGAAAAACTCCGTTTCTCACCCTGCTGAAAGAAGATATTTTTTACCTCATTTATTTTGCGATCTCTGTCGTACCATTTCTTGGTCAGCCCTTTTTTTCTGTTGGTTGGCCGTTGCTGACAGGATTCTTTTTCATATTTTATCTCGCTACTAAAACTAAGCCCATGCTGACTACCCAAAAGATACCAATCGCGCTTGCGTTACTGCTGGTTCAAGGAGTTCCCGCAATGGGTTACCTTGGCTATTTACACTGGTGGGACTGGCAAAAACCCGAGTACTCTTTATTAAAAATTGTTGAGATTTCAGGAGCTGACGTTTCAACAATTCGGATTGCCAACTGTCAAAACCACGCCACTGAGCACCTTTCTTTTGAAAGGGTCGTTACACACGCCTCGGGACTAAATAGCCTTTGGATTTTAAAAAATGGACACCCAGTTGATATTATTAGTACCAGTTGCGATTCTCTAGACGAGCGGCAACCGAGCAAAGACGAATTAGTTTTAAGGTGGGAGTTTCCAGAACTAACTCTTGTCAGTTCGCCTCTTCAGATTCGAGCTCCATTAGAAGAGCTCCTGACTCTACGGCCTGCCCTTCCTTCACGGCGATCTGAGTCACACGGCCCGCGCCCACTGAGCGGATCTCGTTTTCCATCTTCATCGCCTCCATCACCATAACGGAAGTCCCCGTTTCAATAAAGTCGCCGACCTTCACCATGATCTTGGCAATTTTGCCGGGCATTTTCGCGGTGATAACATTTTCATTTTCCATCACCTGGCCACGGAGCGCACTGACAATCCGTCGGTATTCGCTCTCAACCTTCATCGTGACGTTGCCGTCGGGAATCCAAGCGGTAAAATCTTCTTTCGCTCCAACGATATTGCCAGAGAAGACCTCATGCGGATCCAAAAAGGTGCAATCATGACCATAAAACATCATGTCCACACAGGTCTCTGGCTGATCTCCAAAGGTAACAAAGTACTGCCCCCGACGCGACTCTACCCGAACCCGGTATTCAGTTCCTTGATGCTGAATAAAGAAAAGCATTAACGAAGCCCCTCCGAGCGTCCTCTCGCCTTCCAAAGCGATGGAGTTTCTTTGCCAATCGGACCTTTGTACTCTCTTTGGTAGGCGGATACCGCCGCCGCCACGATGACGCGGTTGAGGGTCCTGGTGTCTGGTAGTTTTTCTTTGTAGTTAAAATCGTCACCAATCAACCGAGTCGTATAGTTTCCACTGAGGAACTTTGGATTTTCTAGAATCTGAAGATGAAGCGGTAAATTGGTCTTTACTCCGGTCACCATGGTATCGCGCAGTGCCGCCTTAGATCGTTGGACCGCCTCATGACGATCCCTTCCCCAGCAACTAATCTTGGCGACCATCGAGTCATAAAAGACAGGGATTTCGTAGCCTCGATATAAATGAGAATCCACCCGGACGCCCAACCCCTGAGGTAGCTGAACCGTGTGCACCTTGCCGGCCTGGGGCAAAAACTTTTCGGGATCTTCGGCGTTCAGCCGAAATTCCAAAGCATGACCACGGATCTTAACGTCCTCTTGGCGAAAGCTTAATTTTTCACCAAAGGCGACGCGGATCTGCTCTTTTACCAAGTCGATTCCCGTAATCCACTCCGTTACCGGATGCTCCACCTGCAGGCGGGTATTCATCTCCATGAAATAGAAATTCTGCTTATCATCCATCAAAAATTCGATGGTACCGGCATTCACGTAGCCAATCTCTCGTGTTGCTTTCACTGCAGCTTCACAGATCTTCGCGCGAGTTTCTGGCGACATGAAGGGGCTTGGAGCCTCCTCAATTACTTTTTGATGCCGCCGCTGAACCGAACATTCTCTATCGAACAAGTGACATACGTTGCCATGTTTATCGGCGATTATCTGTACTTCAATATGATGTGGAGAGGAGACGTACCGTTCTAAATACAAACGCCCATCGTTAAACGCTTTGGATGCTTCCGAATAGGCCCGGCGGAACAGATTGAGAAACTCGCTCTCATCAGGAACAAGACGCATCCCTCGCCCGCCACCACCTGCAAGGGCCTTGATCATAAGCGGATAGCCAATTTCTTTGGCTTTTTTAAATGCAAGGTTCTCGTCGGTAAGTCCTTCTTCAGTTCCAGGAACTAGCGGCAAGCCACCGACTTTAGACATCGTCCGGCGTGCCATGACCTTGTCGCCCATTTTGGAAATCACTTCAGCCGACGGACCAACGTAAACCATTCCTGCGTCGACAACGGCTTGGGCGAACTCCGCCTTCTCAGAAAGAAAACCGTAACCAGGATGGACGGCATCCGCTCGCAGCTCTTTTGCAGCGCGCATGACTGATTGGGCATCTAAGTAACTATGGAGTGAGGGCCCATCGCCAACGCAATAGGCAGAATCAGCGCGAGCGACATGAAGAGATTTTCTATCCGCCTTGGAATAAATCGCCAAGGGAATATGTCCCATTTCGCGCGCGGCTCGAATTACCCGCAGGGCGATTTCGCCACGATTTGCGATCAAAATTCTCTTAGGTGTCACCAGACGCCGCCTTCCCTAAAGTGGAATGTTGCCGTGTTTTTTAGTCGGTATTTTATCGCGCTTCGTACGAAGCATCTCAAGAGCCTGAATTAACTTGCTTCTGGTCTCCTCGGGATAAATTACCTCATCCACGAATCCTAGTTCAGCCGCCTTAAAAGGATTGGCCGTTGATTGGGAATACTCCTGGGTGAGTTTGGATCTAGTGGCAGCTGGATCGGACGATTCCTGAATCTCACTTCGATGAATAATGGCCACGGCTCCGTCCGGCCCCATCACGGCAATTTCTCCGCTGGGATAGACGTAGTTAATGTCAGAACGTAAATGTTTGGAAGACATCACGCAGTAGGCGCCACCATAGGCCTTTCGGGTGATGACGGCGATCTTGGGGACGGTTGCTTCCGAGTAAGCATAAAGCAATTTGGCCCCGTGCCGAATAATGCCTCCAAACTCTTGTTCCGTTCCTGGCAAAAAGCCAGGCACATCGACAAAAGTGATAACCGGAATATTAAAGGCATCGCAAAAACGAATGAAACGAGCCGCCTTGACCGAAGAATTGATGTCCAAGCAGCCGGCCAGAAACTTAGGCTGATTTGCTACAATGCCAACGCTTCGCCCATTCAGTCTGCCAAATCCAATGATCATGTTGAGGGCGAAATCTTTTTGGACTTCCAAAAAGTAGCTATCGTCCACGACCATTTCAATCAGCTCTTTCATGTCGTAAGCTGATTTTGGATTATCGGGAATTAAAGTCCGAAGTCGCGACTCGGTTCGGTTTGGCGAATCCTGAGTGGGAACCAACGGCACCTCGTCGAGGTTATTCGAAGGCAAATAACTTAAGAGTTCTCGGATCAAAAGGAGTGAACTTTTCTCATCGTCGCTGGCGAAATGGCAGACGCCACTTTTTGTGCTGTGGGTGACCGCCCCCCCCAACTCTTCCATGGTGACCTCTTCGTGGGTCACGGTCTTTATGACATCAGGGCCAGTGAGGAACATGTAGCTGCTGTTCTTGGCCATAAAAATAAAATCGGTAAGGCCGGGACTGTACACCGCGCCGCCGGCGGAGGGTCCGAGGATGGCACTAATCTGCGGAACCACTCCTGAAGCCATCGTATTGCGATAAAAAATCTCGGCATAACCGCCTAAAGATTCCACTCCTTCTTGAATGCGCGCGCCACCAGAATCATTGATCCCAATGACGGGCTTTCCATTTTTGAGCGCCATATCCAAAATTTTACAAATCTTTGCAGCCTGGGCTCCTGATAGGGAGCCTCCAAAGACGGTAAAATCTTGGGCGTAGACGTAAACATGCCGGCCAGAGATCGTGCCGTATCCAGTCACCACCCCGTCGCCTAAAATCTTTTTGTCTTCCATGCCGAAGTCACGGCACCGGTGAGTGACGAATTTGTCGATTTCGACAAAACTCCCCTCATCAAGCAAGAAAAGAAGCCGCTCGCGCGCGGTCATCTTGCCTTTTTCATGCTGTTGTTTAATGCGGCTTTCGCCGCCGCCCAATTCCGCTTCGCGGTTTCTCGCATCAAGGAGCGAGTACTTTTCTTCTAGGTTCATATGAGGCGGCCATGGAAACATCGCCCGCTAACCTAGTCAAGAATGGGAACACTCCACTTGTCGATAACGGCAACCCAAATAAGGCCAGGAAACCTGAAACAAGGCGAAACTGCCCCTAAGGCCCCCAAAAAGGGGAAGCTAAGAGGAACCACAACCAAAAGAATGAGCCCGCTTAAGGTTTGTAGGACGGCTTAACCGACCAGGGAGGGGTCTCGCCGAGTTCAGCCTCTGGATCGCGCTTTAGCGACACCAAGTTGGACCACTCTGCGTTTAAGTACTGTTCAATCTGTTGGGGGGCCGACTTATCTTCGTCTCCGGTGGGATTTTCACACTGACTTGAAGGAGAGTAGGCATCCGGAGCACAGATACTGAATTGGGCGTCTTCCACCTTCGGCACCATCGTGGTGATCCACTCTTTTACTGGCATTGGTCCTTTGGACTCGATGGCGGGATCGAGCACCAAAACGTTGCCCTCTTCGTCT
>JAYVQZ010000485.1:0-3870 GCA_043776735.1 Deltaproteobacteria bacterium
AAACTTGCCGCTGGGACCGGTAGCTTCGCAGATTGCGATCAAACAGCTTGGGACCAATGGCGGTGGTTTTTTTAATACCAATAGCGCGCATCCGTTTGAAAACCCGACCGCATTTTCCAATTGGCTTGAGCTGATGGCTATCCTTTTAATCCCGGCAGCCCTCCCGTTTGCTTTTGGGAAATGGGTCAGTGCGCGAAGACATGGATCGATTCTCTTTATCACAATGTTTCTGCTTTTAGCCGGCGGCTTGAGTGTGTCCTTGTGGTCAGAAACCCAGCAGAGTTCCCTGGCCGGAGCCGGTGTTCTTATGGAAGGAAAAGAGACGCGACTTGGTGTTGTCAACTCTGTGATCTGGAGCGTGTTTACCACGGCAGCGTCAAATGGCTCGGTAAATTCGATGCACTCCTCGCTCACGCCGCTTACGGGAGCCGTTGCTCTGTTCAATGTCATGGTGGGTGAGGTCATCTTTGGGGGCGTGGGCTCCGGTCTCTATGGCATGGTGATTTTCGCTATTCTCACCGTTTTTATAGCTGGGTTAATGGTAGGACGAACGCCGGAGTATTTGGGGAAAAAAATCGAAGCCAAAGAGATTAAGATGGCCATTTTGGCTGTCCTTTTCCCCAACGTCGCGATTCTCTTGGGTGTGGGAATTTCGATGGTGCTGCCCATCGCACTTTCGAGCCTTTCTGCTAAGGGGCCGCATGGCTTGTCGGAAATCCTTTATGCCTTCACCTCCGCCGGTGGGAATAATGGAAGTGCATTCGCTGGACTTAATGCGAACACTCCCTATTACAATGTTCTCCTGGGTATCGCGATGGTGATTGGGCGATTCGCCGTGATCGCCCCAGTGTTAGTCATCGCCGGGAGCCTTGCGCAAAAGAAAACCTGTCCCCCTTCTCCAGGGACCTTCCGTACCGACTCTCTGCTTTTCATTGGGCTGTTAATTTCAGTCATTGTAATCGTGGGCGGTTTGACCTTTTTTCCTGCTTTGGCGCTTGGTCCCATCACTGAGCACCTGTTGTGGATTACTGGAAGAAGTTTTTAGAGGTAGCTATGAAAAACAGCAATTCCAAAACAGCCGTTTACCAAGAGGCAATTCTCGACGCCTTTAAGAAACTACACCCGAGTGTTCAATATAAGAACCCGGTAATGTTTATTACTATGGGGGGAGCGGCTCTTACGACACTGCTCCTTTTCAAATCGGCGTGGTTTAATCACTCCGTCTCAGGGTTTGAACTTCAAATCTCGGCTTGGCTTTGGTTTACGGTTCTTTTTGCCAATTTTTCGGAAGCTCTTGCGGAGGGGCGCGGCAAGGCACAGGCTGAGAGTTTACGACAAACCAGGACAAATACTCTGGCCCGAAGGATCGTTGAGGGGAAGGAAATTGGCGTTACCGCGGAGAGCCTTCATAAAGGCGACCTGGTCATCTGTGGAGTCGGGGACATGATTCCCATTGATGGAGAGGTTATAGAAGGGATTGCCACGGTCGATGAGTCGGCCATCACCGGCGAGTCTGCACCGGTAATACGCGAGAGCGGTGGGGATCGAAGTGCGGTCACTGGAGGTACCAAGATTCTTAGCGATAGTATTGTGATTCGAGTTACTGCAGAGCCAGGGCATTCTTTTCTCGATCGAATGATTGCCTTGGTGGAAGGGGCCAAAAGACAAAAGACCCCCAACGAAATTGCACTCAGCATTCTTCTTTCGGGGCTCACTATCATTTTTCTTGTCTCTATTGTTGTCTTGAAATCTCTTGCTGATTATTCCGCAGCGGCCGGTCACATCGATCTTTCACAAATTGTGACGGTCCCCGTATTGGTTGCCCTTCTTATTTGTCTTATTCCCACGACCATCGGAGGCCTTTTGAGTGCGATTGGGATCAGTGGAATGGATCGCCTCATTCGAAAAAATGTCATTGCCGTAAGCGGAAGAGCCGTTGAAGCCGCAGGTGACATCGATGTTCTTCTTCTCGATAAAACCGGGACGATTACCTTAGGAAACCGAATGGCCTGCGAGTTTCTTTCAGCACCCAACGTCACCGTGGAGGAACTAGCCAATTTTTCGCAGTTAGCCTCCTTAAGCGATGAAACCCCAGAGGGCCGCTCTGTTGTCATTTTAGCGAAAGATAAATTTAATTTGAGGGCGAACGCCTACCAGCCAAGTCAGCTGACCTTTGTTCCATTCACGGCGCAAACTCGCATGAGCGGGGTTGATATTACTGAAGAAGGCAACGTGATTTGCATTCGAAAAGGGGCGAGAGACGCCGTTGAGCGGCATGTGCGATCCCTTGGTGGTGTTTTTCCTAAGGAAGTGGGCTCGGGCGTGGATGGGATTTCCCGAAAAGGGGGCACCCCTCTGGTGGTTTCTGTAGGAAACCAGGTGAAAGGAACTATCCATTTAAAGGATGTTGTGAAAGGCGGTATTCGAGAGCGTTTTTCCGAACTTCGGAAAATGGGCATTAAGACCATCATGATCACCGGCGACAATCCGCTAACTGCCGCTGCAATTGCCGCGGAAGCGGGTGTGGATGACTTTATGGCCGAAGCGACGCCGGAGGCGAAGCTTAGACGAATAAGAGACGAACAAGCCAAGGGCCATTTAGTGGCCATGACAGGAGACGGGACCAACGATGCTCCAGCACTCGCCCAAGCTGATGTTGGGGTAGCCATGAATACGGGAACTCAAGCGGCGCGCGAAGCGGGGAACATGGTCGATCTCGACAGTAATCCCACCAAGCTCATTGAGATTGTTGAGACAGGAAAGCAGCTCTTGATGACGCGTGGCGCTCTAACCACGTTTAGCGTTGCCAATGACGTGGCTAAATACTTTGCCATTTTACCGGCAATGTTTGGCGGCCTTTACGCGTATGGAAATGCAAGCGGCCCCCTAGCGAGACTTAATTTGATGAATTTGTACTCTCCTCAGTCAGCTATTTTGAGTGCGGTAATTTTCAATGCTCTGGTCATCGTGGCGCTGATTCCCCTGGCGATAAAGGGGGTGAAATACCGGGCGCTCAGCGCCGCCGAGAGCCTTCGCCTAAACCTGCTCCGCTATGGCGTCGGGGGAATCATTGCTCCCTTTGTGGGTATTAAAATGATCGATATCGCAATCGTCTTTCTGGGGTGGGTATGAGAAATCTTAAATTGAGTCTTAAGGCCATGGCGCTATTTACGCTGCTTACTGGAGTTCTCTATCCTCTGTCTGTAACTTTCCTGGGGAGAGTCGCCTTTCAAAAGCAAGCCGGCGGAAGTCTGGTGCGGCGCAACGGAGTGGTCGTCGGTTCCGAGTTAATTGCACAAGCGTTCGCAGAGAGCAGGTACTTCTGGCCTAGGCCCTCTGCGGTGAAATATGATGCCTCAGGAAGTGGGGCAAGCAATTTGAGCGTGACTGCCGCTAATCTATTAACCGCAGTGGCGGAGCGGGAAAAGCAAGGGGCCGTGGCTGAAATGCGATACTCCTCAGGCAGTGGTCTAGATCCTCACATTAGCCCCGAGGCAGCAATGGCCCAGGTAAAACGGGTAGCCTTGGCCCGAAATATTAGCCCAAAGCAGGTTTTTCAGATGTTGGAGAGTCAGATTAGAGAACGGCAATTTGGAATTTTGGGGCAAAAAACCGTGAATGTGCTTTTATTGAACTTGGCCCTGGATAAAGAGTAGAGCGATGAAAGACGACGAAAGAAAACCAGATCCGGACGAACTGCTCCGTTCCATCGTTCGAGAGGAAGGCAAAAAAAAGCGCGGTCACCTGCGCGTCTTCTTGGGCATGTGTCCAGGCGTCGGCAAAACCTATGCGATGTTGCGGGCCGCTCAAGAGAAAAAGAGAGGTGGGGTCAACGTTCTTGTTGGGATAGTGGAAACGCATAAAAGGCAA
>JAYVQZ010000486.1:0-15170 GCA_043776735.1 Deltaproteobacteria bacterium
CACGAATGTTTTCTTACAGAAAAGCCATTAATTGCGAAGTCTTTGGAAATTCTACCCAACGTTTACTATGTCGGACCCGAAATGACCTGCAAGGATCAGGAAAAACACCTCTGGGGGCTCGAAGTGACTCTCTGTAATCTCCGCTCGGTTTTCCCCACTCCAAAGACTGACTGCTAGCTTTCGTTAGCAGCAATTTCAGATTGTTGACGCAACTACCCATTTGAGAGTAGTAGATTAAGAATAGGCTCGGCCTCCTCTTGTGGAGAGGGAGTCAGCTTGAGTGGGAATGGAAGAGAAGGACAACGTTACTGATACTTAGGTTTTGCTAACCCAATCCTTCTTTGAGGCACTCATCCAGTTTGTTTAATGGAAGCGGGGGATTTCATGGGCGAAAAAATAAGGGACGCCATTAGCACCCCAAACCTATTTGATTATTTTGATTACCGTGAATTTCTCCAAGACTATTACCAGTTTCATAAGAAACGTAACTCCTCCTACAGTTATCGTCTCTTCGCTCGTAAAGCGAAACTGGGTTCCCCAAACTATCTAAAGCTCGTCGTAGACGGTAAGCGCCGAATCACCGACCGCACGCTATTTCAGTTCGCGCGAGGACTCGGGCTCAGCCGCGATGAAGAAAAATATTTTAGAGAATTGGTGCTCTACCAAGAGGTCTCCGACCCAGACAGCAAAGAATTGCACCTTCGCTCCCTCTTAAAATACCAAGAGAAACAGAGAACTCCGACGCCATTGAAAGCGGACCGGATTAAATTCCTTCTCGATTGGCACCACTCTGTCATCCGTGAGCTCGTCTCAACCAGAGAGTTCAATGAGGATCCAGCGTGGATCGCAAAACGTCTTGGCAATAAGGTAACCGAAGCACAGGCGAAGGAAAGCATCGAACTGCTCGAACGGCTACAGATCCTAAAGCGCTCGCACACGGGCAAACTTGAGCAGCAGGAGCCTCTGCTGACTAGTTCCGATGAAGTACCCTCGCACGTTATCCGCAGCCTACATCGGACTTTCTTGCGTAAAGCTATTAACTCAATTTTCTCGGTCCCCGTAGAGAAACGGGAGCTTTCGGGATTGGTGATTTCTATCCCGATGAACCGAATGAAGGAATTGAAGGACGAGATTAAAGAGTTTAGAAAAAAACTGAATCGTAAATACGGCATTGAAAAACAATGCGATGAAGTCTTTTTCGTTGGTTTGTATCTTTTTCCGGTAACGACACGAGGGGAGTCCAGCGATGGCAACACTAGGCAATAAGAAAGTTTTTTTGACGTTGGCTGGGTTTGCGCTGTTATCCACAGCAATTTGTTTTGGGATGCCTCCTGAAACCTTCGGATTCGAGCTGGGCAATGGGCAGCGCGTGTTTGTGAATCAAGAAGGTTCGTACAAGATGATCATCGACAAAGGTTGGGGCGTTAGTACGCGTGGGCAATTCACTGAGATTCTTGCGCCGCTGCTGAGTCAATACGTTCCGCGAACTAGTTTGAAGATCAACGTCGCCAAAGCGGCAGAGATTTTAGAGTTCTCTGACTTAGCTCGAAAGTTTGCCTTTAAAAGTGGCTGGAAAATTGGCAAGATCGGCAAATATCACACGATTGAGAAAGAAGCCCAACTGAAAGAAGATCGCTGCATGTTTGATGCACGAATCATTAAATCGCCGGGTGAAGTGACAATGATTTCTGTAGACGGCGGTCCGGATTGTCGCGAAGGATCTGACTTTGACCGTGTAAAATCGTCTCTCGATACTTTTACCCTTTTGGAGTAACCAAACCGGTTACTCCAAAAGGTAATCTCTATTAAAATAAAATCACTGCTAAGCGATTACTCGCGAACGATCCACACCTTGGTATTTGCAACCACGTCTTCGTAAACGCGCACAGGAACCGTATAAACGCCCAAAGCTTTAATCGGCTCGGTGATAAGAATATCCTTCTTATCGATCGTGAAGCCTTCCGCAGCGAACGCTTTTTCGATATCCATTGCAGTGACGGAACCAAACAACTTGTCCTGCTCGCCGACCTTCTTGGAAATGGAGCAAGAAACTCGCTCGAGCTTTGCTTTCATTCCCTCAGCTTCCTTTTTTAGCTTGGCTTGCTTGCCCTCAAATATCCGCTGTTCGTGCTCAAACTCGCGAATGCGATTGGGCGTTGCTGGAACCGCCGCTTTCGAAGGAAGTAGAAAGTTACGAGCGTATCCATCGGACACCGTAACAATCGCTCCTGCAATACCCAACTTTTCAACCGGCTGCTTTAAGATAACCTTCATAGGACTACTTCTCCTCACCTAAAAAAGTGTGTGCCCAAGGACTTACAAAGCCCAGACCCACCACTACGTAAAAACCCAATAGAACAGAAACCACAAAAAGGGACGACCGCAGGGGTCCGACCAGCTTTCGACGGCTAAGGAACCGTGATAATGCGCAAGTTCCAAATACAAACATTACTGCCGACAAAATCCTAAAAAAACCAAGAAACAAGGGACCCAGCTTCCAATTGAAAAACCCTAATCCGAAGAACAATAAAAACCCAAGGCTGAGCCATTTTGAGGGAACCTGTTTTCGTAACTCGGCACCGCTAAGGTGGTGATCACCCGGAAGAGCATCAAAGTGGGCCGCTACGCCAACTGAAATCCAAAGAGACAACAGAACAAAACCAACAAACAGGAAGTGCCCTTGCTCTGCTAAAACCGACGTTATTAGGTCCCATTGCACCGTTTGGGTAGGAACTGCGGCCTTCATTTGCCCTGTCCAACCTACAATGAGTTCATTCCAAAAAGCTGGTACCGCCACCCCTTTTTGGGAGGCGAGAAGTGACAAACCTAAAATTCCAACCGTAGTCACCACAGCTACCGGCGTTAAAAGGACCGCCCACAACCCCTTCTTCCGAAGGATGAGGTCGGCGGCCAAAAGTGAAAATACAAACTCGGAAGCCACAGTCCAAACTGGCAGCTCAAAGTAGAGAAGACCAACGACCGCCCCCAAAAGGGCGGCCAGTTTAGAATAGGGGTCCGTAAGACGTTGGTGCGCAATAATAACCGGCAAAGGAGCAAAAAAAAGGCTCGAAAAGCCAATAGCACACAGCAAGCTCCAGAAGATAACTTCAGAAAAACTGATCTGAGGAGTCTCAGTCTTGCTCTGATTGTCGTTTAAAACGCGCACTCATCTCTTTCGGGCAAACTTAAGTTTGCGACGGAGCATACGGGAAGAAGGCCAAATGACGAGCCCGCTTCACGGCGATTGATATTTCTCGCTGATGTCGGGCGCAAGCACCAGAAACTCTGCGAGGAACAATCTTAAATCGCTCAGAGATGAACGACTGCATTCCATATTTATCTTTAAAATCGATGACTAAAGCAGAGTCATGGCAGAAACGGCAGCCACGACGACGATGGAAGGAGCGTTTTTCTCCACCACCACCGGCTCCTCCACGATCAAAATCGCGATCGCCGCCCTTATCCATTTTATCTTCTCTCTTCACTGAGTCCTCCTTATAGAGCTCAAAATTACTTTATATTCCCTAAGCCATTTTTGGTTGAGATCTTTATACCGCCGCGACCACAATGAGCCTTCGACAGCGATCTGCTTCCCAATTTTTAACTCATCGGGGAGCGACAGTGCCTCATCCCCTTGAGCCAAAACTTCAAAATATCCAAAGTTTTCTAAATCTAGAAACTGTTGGGGGACGGCGAGAACGAATTCCAGCATCGGCACCCCGCGAGGGGTATAAGCCAGTTTACCGATTTTACTGACCTTGCCGGTCAACTGAACCAGGTTCAGACCGTCGGCGCTCAGATGTTAAGCCCTTTTTTCTTGGCTTCACGCTGGCGCTTCACTTCTTCTTCGGTCTCGGCAATCCGCTTTTTCACCAAGGCATAGTCATATCCCTTGGGTAGCTTTACCGTTAAATACCGAATCACATCGCCTGCGATGCGAAAATGACGTTCAATTTCTTCCACGACGCCCGACTTACCGTTGTAAACAACGATATGGTAGTTGCCGCTTCGTTCGTCATCGATTTCATAGGCTAATTCGCGCATTCCCCAATCTTCGCGGTGCTCTACAGCACCTTCAAACTTGGTAACGACAGTATCTAGCTTCGTATGAATTGAAGTAGCCGCCTCAGGCTGCAAGCCTGGGCGTAAAATATAGATGGTTTCGTAATTGGCATTCGCAATCTGCGACATTAGTGCTCCTTCCGGACATTGGCCCCCCGAAACATGCGGGGAACAAGGAAAGAAGTCGTTTATCAAGGGCGCGGGTAAAAAACAAGAAGCATCGGTGACAGGAGAAAGTCAGGCTGGATGGCTCAACAGTTTAAAGTCCCCAAAATGGTACGTAATAAAGGTATTGCTCTTCACCCAGTCACCAGAATTTAGGTAGCGGCAGGGACGGCCGGCAACCTCAACCTGATAGTCATCAGGGACGTGGGTATGGCCCATCACCACGATGTCTTTACCGGTTTTGAAGATGTCCTGCGCAATATCACGGTACCTGGCTCGAATCCGGGCCAATTTTTGAGGCTGATTGGGATGTTTGAGCTGGGTCTCACGACTTAACTTGGACGCCGAATTAGCTACATACAGCGAAAATCGGTCGGGAAGAAGGCTACGTAAAGCTCGGAACCATTTACTGCGAAAGAACCGCCGGAGTAGCAGATACGCCACGTCCTGATCGTTAGCGGCATCTCCATGTACCAAGAGCACCTGGTTTCCGTTCCAGACCTCTTCAATGAAGTCTTCGTAAACTTTCACGCCAAATTTTTCACCGAGGCTTTTACCGAGTTGGAAGTCGTGATTTCCTTCTAGGTAATGGACTTGGCCTCCACGACGGATGAAGTCGGCAAAGAAATTCCAAAGCGGTTGAAATTTTTCTATTAGCAGTTGGCTGGTGCCAGGCCAAACGTCAAAAAGATCTCCCAGAACATAAATGCGGTCGACTTTTTTGGATTCGTCCTTAAGAAAGGAAAAAAAGTGGCTGCCTTTGCGGTCTTCTAAATCAATTAAATGGACGTCGGATATTATAAGCGCGCGCATAGGACTTTCCGTTAACGGAGTCTAAGCGCGAAAATGGGAAAAGAGAAAGGGAGTAATCAGTTATCTTCTTTGGTTTGAGGCGACTCACTAATAGTGCGTTCCGACTCACCCTTTTGAGGTGAGGCATCTTTCTTTGCCTTGTTCATGGCGCGCTCGGTTTCAAAAAGCTGGCTCATTCCAGGATTAAGCGCGGAAGCCTCAGCACGCAAAGGCGGGGCTTCGATAGAGCGAAACGGAATAGCCGTCGTGGCATCCTGACTCACCATGAAGTAGGAACAGGCAAGCACCCCGAAGAAAACCAGGATGCTATAAAAATATTGAAGCTTATAACGCATACGTTTTTTTGGTCGCCTAAGTCTTGCGAAGACCCTCTGTTTTCAGGCTCGCACGAGCCTAAATCGGTCACTATTCACTTCAAGTCGTGTGCCGAAGTTGCGATGGTTAAATGACTAAAATTACGAAGGATTTGATGGTATGAACCGGAATGTGTTGTCGATGAGAAGAACAAGGGGCGGGCTCGTAAAAAAAGCCGCGGGCTAAGTGACTAAATCGATTACGTTTGCGAAGCTCTTGGCTCCGTATGAATACTAGGCAGTAACCTAATGGAACCTAACCTTCTCCTCTCCCCGGCAAAACTGAACCTAGGACTCCGTATTTTGGGCCGTAGACCGGATGGATACCACCTCTTAGAGAGTCTCTTCTGGCCAGTTTCCTTTCATGATGAAATCAGACTCCTTCCCGACGGGAAAAAAGAGCTCAGAGCAGAGTGGGCTGAAACCGCCCCCAAAAAAACCGGCAGAATCCCTGTCGGCGAGGAAAATATTCTTAAAAAAGCAGCCCTGGCCTTTCCTGAATTTTCTGACTCTATCCACCTAAAGAAAAGGATCCCGATGGGAGCCGGTCTTGGCGGCGGCTCTTCGAATGCCGGAACGTTTTTGGGTTATTTAAGAGAAAAATTCGTCGTAACGCCCGAGCGCTTGGAATCGATCGCTATTATTTTGGGAGCCGACGTCCCCTATTTTCTAGACCCGAAACCTGCCTGGGTAACCGGAATAGGGGAGAGAAGGGTCTCCCTGGAAATGGACAGCAGCTTAAAAGAACTCGCCTTCCTCCTGGTGTTCCCCCCTTTTGAGTGCTCCACGCAGCAGATTTTTTCACTTTACGGCAGAAAAAAATCAGAGTTTTCCGCTTCACTGCAACAAGAAAGCCTAACCAAGGTAACCGTCAACAACCTGTTGATGCTTTCTCAAGGCGGACGAAACGACCTCACTTCGCCCGCGGTGCAAGCTTATCCACAATTGAAAGAGATTCTCCAGCATCTGGCGCAAGCAAAGCCGCTGTTTAGCGGGATGTCTGGCTCAGGCTCAACGTGTTACGCCGCCTTTGAAAGCCAAGAGTCCCTAGAAGAAAGCTCTAAAGGTCTGCATCATTTCTTCCGATCAACTCACTGTGCAACCACAACCGTGACTACTCACGGCGTTATTAGTTCTTAGAGACGACATAACTAGCGGCTTCAAGGAGATCATCATGGAAATCACTGAGGTGAAGGTATTCACAGTGAACGAGGACAAGCTTAAGGCCTATGTCACCGTCATCTTCGACAACTGCTTCGTAGTCAGAGACTTGAAAATCATTAACGGAAACACAGGATTGTTTGTCGCCATGCCGAGCAAGAAACGTAAAGACGGAACCTTTCGCGACATCGCTCATCCCCTTAACAGTGAAATGCGTACCATTCTCGAAAAACGGGTTCTTCTGGAATACGAGCGCGAGTTAAAAAAATTAACTGAGGCTGCTCACAAGAGCATGGAAGTTCTTGAGGGCCAGCGCCGCAGCTACGACGATGATGACGAAGGCTACCGATAAACGCTTTGCCTCCTTTCGGCATACAGCATTCTGAAGAAAACTTGTTCGCCCTCTCTGGGTATGCCCGGCCTCAAACGGTGGGCACCGCTCTTGCACATCTCTTGGTCATATAGTTTTTGCGATCTCGGAGAAGGTGCGTATGCGGTATCGTCGTCTATTCCTAATTTACGGAATCATCCTCATTTTATGTGTGTCTCATGCCCTACAGGCCGAGGAACATGCTGAGGGAGGAAATGGGGAAAACTCATCGGCGGGGGTAAGATCCACTGCCCCCCTAGTTCTGAACTCCGATACGATTGATCTCATCAAGCAGTTCTTCACCCCTTCCGAAAAATATATCAAATCAAGGTTTAGTGAGAGCCTTCCTCAGGCATTGGAAAAATCCATTAAGGACAAAGAGGATGATGGGATTGCCAAAGATCTCGCTGAGCTCTTCGGTCAGCTTAATAGCGAGCAGGCGACAAAAATATATCAAGAGGCCCTAAAGGGGACTAAATCCACTGCCGCTTCTTGCGATACCGAGCCGGAAAACAGCAAACGTTTAGACGCGCTAAAAACAAGACTGTATTGGGCCGCCAAATTCGTTTTGGAGATCAAAGACTCCGGCCCCCAGCCCTCGTGCCCTACCAGGGCGTCGCCATTTCAAGTGGCGTTTGCTAAGCATTGGGCTGAAATCAAGAAGCACAATGATGAATTCCATGAAAGACTCAAATTAGCTCTTGGTGGAAACACAGACGCTATCAATAAACTCAAGACGGAATACGATAACGGTGCTCTCCTTGGCTTCCTAGAAAACCAAAACGAGACCGGAAATACGGAGTTGGCCACTAACCTCGCCACGGCACTCTCGGAAAAAAATGCCGCCGGTCATTTTACTATCAGTGCCTCCGGGGCTGATGGAGAGACGACGCAGGTTTTTCTTGGGCGGTATCCGAAAGATTTTTCGAAGCTTTTTAAAGAACTCAAAGCGGACCCCTCCCAAAAAGGGATTTCAGGGTTGGCCTTTTCTCCTACTCCAGTTGAAAAACCAGCTCGCCTCATTGTCCCCGCCTCGATCAGCTTTTTTTTAGTTACACCCAATGAACCTGGCGATAAATCAAAAACCCCCGGCAAAGGGAAGACCATTGCCTCAAACCCACAGCCAACTAGACAGGGGAAATCAGATCCCGTATCCACAACAACCTCGAATTTCGCCATGCCGGCAGAAGTTTTACTGGCACTGCAAAACAAATGTGTTTCCTGTCACGGACCGGGGGGAAAAGTCTTTGCAAAATTCCCCATGTCGGCCACAGGAGATCTTGCGATCGATAAGAATAAAAATGCGATTGATAAGAGCTCAGCAGCTTTTAAAGAAAAAATTCAAGGCTTATTTGATAGGGCTGTTGTGGCTGACGGAGGAATGCCTCCTGAAGACAAACCCCAGTTAACCGCCGGTGAGAAAAGTGCGCTTCAAAAATGGACCGCCAGTCTGGGGGCACGGATTCTTTAACCAGTTACTTTCGTAACTCTTCCACGTTCCTAATATGGTCGCTAAGGAAATGAACCACTTGGGGGATTCCCATGGAAGAGGTGTCTACGACCACTGCCCCCTCTGGACAACGAAGGGGGGCCAGCTTACGACTCGAATCCTGCCGATCGCGAGCCTCCTGTTGCTTGAGGACTGATTTAAGCGAGTCGCCTTTTATTCCCATCTTTTTTAGCTGCTTCAACCGCCTCTCGGCCCGTACTTCAGCGCTGGCAGTGACAAAAAACTTATACTTAGCCTCGGGAAAAACAACAGTACCAATATCGCGCCCTTCCATGACGACGGGAACCTTTCTACTCAGTTTTTTTCCCATTGCTCTCTGACGCCGTGTAAGGGCCAAGCGCACGCTTTTAAAACGGCTAACCGCAGAAGCCATAACGCTCACCTCTTCGGAGCGAATCTTACTCCCCAAATCCTGACCATTGATGGTGAGAATTTTAGTCTCCTTGTCATAATCAAACTCCAAACGACGAGCAATATTGCCAAAGTCTTTGGCCAGCTTCACTTCGCTATGAATCGCAAAGTAGGCGACCGCCCGGTACATGGCTCCCGTGTCCAAGAGGACGCCCCCCAAGGCGTCGGCAAGTTGGCGACTCACCGTCGACTTGCCAGCCCCAGCAGGGCCATCAATGGAGACAATAAAACCTCTTTTAAAATATAACTGCTTCTCAGTCATGTTGTGGGCAGTCCTCCAGCCGCTGAAGTTCCGGCCCTCTGAGCCAGAAGGACAGGGCGTTGATGACGTTGGGGAAGCCATTCAAAAGAGTTCCTCTGACTTAAATTGATTTTCACAGACTTTAGAGTGGTTTTACCGGCCATTTGCAGAAAGGAAAAGCCCAGAACCAGATTAATTTTAATGATGGCCACTTGTTAGGAATCTTGGTGGTATTTCTGCCTCTTCACAGCCTGTCTCTTATCGAAACTAACTCCCCATTGAGAGAGCCTATTACCAATTTGATATCAAACTTGACCAAGTACCTTTTGGAATCATCGCTGACCCACATGTACATGGCACCCGAGGGTCGAAGGACATTATTTAATTTAAGTTCTACTAGAACCTTCCAGGCCTGGAACACGCCGGCTTTGGTGTGCACTAACTCATTAGCCACGGGAATAAGTTCAGCCACCATGTTTTTGGCGTTCTCATAAACGGGAATATGAATTTTCTTATTCAACTGGAAGTCTTGAACGCGAAGAAAGTAAAAAGAGCTCCACATGTCCTGTGAAAAAGGAGGAAAGGGGTCGGCTCGATCCTGGTCGTCATTTCCCATTTTTTGAGAAATCCGCTTTGACCAATAATAGGCGACCCCTCGATTGTGATCGAAAGAAACGCGAGTCTCTTTGTTTTGATAGGTTTCCACCATATGGAGCAAAAATTTGTAAGGAAACAGACCCACCGCATCCACGTAAGTTTCGATAGTATTATCAACGTGAAGTATTGCGTCCACAAGACGGGAAGAGGTGGCATTGGCCCAAAAATGAAAGGCATTTCTCCCTCCAAACTCGCTACTCGGCCTAACCTCTAAAGTGGCCCGTCCTGCAGGTAAGCCCATCCAACTTCCTTCGATTACCATTTGCTCACCGACTTCCCATGGAATTTTATCCCAGCTAGCAGCTCGGACCTTTTTGGGAGGCTCCACTGCAGGTGAGAATGCCGCAGCAGTAGCTTTTTCAACTCGGCGGCCCTTCTTCTTTTTTTCCGCTTTTTTAACCGGTTCGGCGGGAGGAGGGGGTTCCTCTAAAACCCCGGCGGCAGTAGCCTTGCCTGCGGGACCGCCATCGGGATTTTGTGCCACGACATCGGGGATAGAAATCGTAGGATCGGGTGGCAACGCGATGCCGGTCTCTGTCTTATGAGAAAAAGCGCAACCATTTGCCAGCAGAAGGCTGACCCAGAAAAAAACTGGGGCGGCCCATCGCGGAACTCCCTTAAACTCTTTCCATCGCCTGTGAAGCCAGGTCCACTGAGTGGGGTTTTCACGAATCAAAGATTCCAACACATCGTTATAAGCCTGTGTCTTTTCGTAAAGGCGCGCACTGCGTCCCTCGGAAAGACTCTCCGTCACAAGCGGTGGCTCAAACTGAATTTCTAAATTTCCGTTCTGGTCTCGAAAGCTGCGCATAGGAATTACCGGTACCGGGCTTTTTTCAGTAATTAACGCCAATCCAGCAGCCGTGCCCGCCGTCTGCCCAAAGAATTTTACAGGAATTCCTATCGGCGGGCCCATAAATTGATCAAGTACGAAGACCACGAATCGGCCATCAGAAAAGGCTTTCCATAACTCGTTCATGGGAACTGACTCGGAGCGAATGCGGGCACCGGTTCGCGAGCGATGCCAGGTCATAAAAGACCAAAACTGACGCGAGGTAAAACCTTTTACAATAACGTCATATTTAATCCCGGTTAGGCCGATGCCCAGGATAGCCAATTCGAAATTTCCCAAATGCCCAAAAAGAATCACCCCCCCCTTTCCCTCGTTTTGGAGTTGGTGAAGTATTTCGCTGCCAGTAACCTTTATTCGCTTTTCGAACTCTGCACGCCGCCAACGCAGAGAGTCGAGCACTTCGACAATAAGTTGCCCCTGATGCTCAAAATGTTTTCTTACAAAGAGCTTTCGCTCGTTCTTTGTCATCTGAGGGAAGGCCAGCGCAGTATTCTCTAAAGCGATCTGACTGCGACGGGACATCATTAATTGCATCAAATTCCCAAGAAGTTTCCCCAACCTCACCCTCACCCGCCTTGGCAGAAGGCCTAAGAGGAGTGAAATGGGAAATAAAAGCCAACGAATCACAAACCGGACTTTCTCTTCACGTACTCCCTAAAGGAATTTTCAACTCTGATCTTAAGACCAAACCAGTACAACGGAACACGAAATTCTAATTTCAACCTCCCCAAGCGGTACCAGTCTTTCTCTGTGGTGACATAGCCAGAGAGATTCTTAACCATTGCCTGTTGATTGAGTCGCTCGATATCCAGGGGAGTGTAGCCATAGTGATCGGCATAGCAGGCCTCTTCGAGCACTTGGTAGTTATTACGAAGCTCTTCAAAAAAAGAATCCGGACTGGCAATTCCACAAAAGGCTCCGACAGCCTGGTTAGGAGCGATTTTGGTTATTTTTCCTTCGTGATCAAAAGGCCCCTCCATTAAAAACGTGGCATCAAAACAGGGTACTTTTTGTGCAAACTCGGGAAGCGCCTTCGGTTTCAGTTCCGATCGATGACTGCCTTTACTTGCCAATACTATGGCGGATGCTCGCGCCATCGCCGCACAAGGTTCTCTAAGGGTTCCTAACGGCAGACAATGGCGGGACCCTTGGGAATCCCAAAGCAAAATGGTTTCGTCATAATGAACTTGCCCGTTTTGGAAACCATCGTCGAATAGGAGAACCTTTGATTGGCCATTCGACTCGGCCTTTTTTACTGACTGAGTCCGATCGCCCCCCACGTAGACATCACATTTTGTCTGATGGGCTAACATCCACGGCTCGTCGCCATATTTTATGGCACCCGAAACGTCGGAGGTGGCCACTATCCCACCTACGTGCTCAGCCTCTCCGCCATACCCCCTTGAAATGATGGCAGGGGACAAATCTTTAAGCAGTTCCCAAAGAGCCAATGTGAGCGGCGTTTTACCGGACCCGCCCGCCGATAGATTGCCCACACACCAAGTGCGGAGTTGTGAACGGTAAGCAGCGGGGAGCAATTTCCTACGGAAAATGGCTGCAACGGCCCAAAGGCTGGACAACAAATAAAAAGGAAACCAAAAACAGGAGAAAAAAAACGGATGGGCCGCTTGGTAAGCCTCCAAAGGCTGGAGTCGTTGCCTTTTACTCATGAAAAGAGAAGCGCACGATTGGTTCGCGGGCGCTCAAAAAATGAAAGGACACTTGCAGCCGCAGTTTCGGAAGCGCGGTGAGAACCCAATGCCTGGCGTACTCGCTCAAATGCCTTTTTCTGATTTTCGCGCTTTTCCGGTGATTGGATAAGTTTTGTCAGCTCTTCAACTGCAGAGCTAACTGTTGCTTCTTCCATAAGCAGTTCTGGAACGTCATCCGTTCCCAAAATTCTATTTACCAAACCAAAAGGGTAGCCCACTTTTCGAACTACCTTTCCCAATCCCAACGCCATTGTCAGGTCGTTGAGCCGGTAGAACAAGCAAAAAGGAGTGCCCACCAACGCAGTCTCTAAGGTGGCGGTGCCTGAGGCCACCAGTGCCACATCAGCCCACGCCAGTATTTCGTAGGCAGGCGTCACTTCGACGGATATTTCAGCTTCACTGACTGAGGCCCGTACCATCTCTATATCCAGGGTACTCGCCGAGGGAATTCGAAACTGAATCGCCGGAAATTGTTTCTTCATGTTTCTGCAAACACCGACGAGAAGATCCTTATGCAAATGGATTTCGCTCTTACGACTTCCAGGAAGAATGGCAACTCGCGGCCCGGATAGGATTTCCTCTTGGGATCGATAACGATTGCGCTGCGGTACCGTCTGAGAAAGTGGATTTCCAACGTACACCGCATCGATGCCATGTCTTTTATAAAAGTCTTTTTCAAAAGGAAGAATGACCATCATTTGATCTACCAACCGCCGAATGGTCTCTACCCGCCCTTTTCGCCACGCCCAAACCTGAGGCGATATATAATAAATGATCGGAACGCCTAATCTGTGGAGGTGGTTAGCCATGCGAAGGTTAAAATCAGGTAGGTCTAATAGGACAGCAAGTTTTGGGCGCCGCCTTTCAATTAGCCGGCGCACTGTAGTGTAAGAGTGCAACAGCTCATCGGCCCGGTTCCAAAGCTCAAAAACTCCGACGGCGCTCAAGGACTCCGCATCGACACAGATTTCCATCCCGGCGGCTTTGCACTTTGGACCACCCACTCCAAAAAAATGGGTGTCAGGGGCGAGACGTTTTGCTTCCTCAATTAGGTGAGCCGCGTGCATGTCACCGGAAGCCTCACCAGCGATTAAAAAAATTTCATCCCTGGAAAAAGGCATCGGATAGGCCTGTTTTGGTATCGTGCAAAGAGGACAGTCCCAGGGCAAGGCTTGGGTTAGTCTCAGTTTGTAAGAGGTTCTCTCGAACTTTGTCCGCCCAAATAAGAGAACGGTTCTCATCGGACGATTCTGCCAGGGTCAATTGCCGTATAGACAGAACGAATTCCCGGTGTTGGATCGAAAGGGGATCACTAGTGAGCACCCCGTGGCTTCCGGACCGGATATCCAAATAATCCCCCGTCTGAAAGTTTAGAACCAGTTTCTGTCCGTCCCCCTCGATCATCATCATTCGGCTGACCGCGGGCGCTTGGTAGCTTGCCGCAATTTTTACAAAAACATCAGAACCAAAATCAAGATGGGCGTGAGCGGCTTTCAATTCCGCTCCACCGTATCCCACGCTCTTAATTTCCAAAGGGTCTCTACGAAAGAGTGTGGCCACCAAATCCAGGTCATGGATCATTAGATCAGCAATGATATCGACCGAACGATCCCTGCCCTCTGACAACGAGAGGCGATGACAGTGAATTTTCTCAATTGAGCGAGGAAAAAGTTCTTTGGGAAGGGTCGAAAGGCGAACTCTCTCTAGGAAACCCACTTTCAGCACCCTCTCGCTTTTCTTTGCCAAGGCAAAGAGCTTGGATGCTCGCTCCGAAGATCCCCCGGCGGGCTTTTCAACAAGAACGTGAAGGCCGGCCTCCAATGCCTTTTCCGTCACTGAATAATGTGAGCAGGTACTAGCCGCAACAATAACGGCATCGGCCTCAAAAAGAAGAGACTCTAAATTGTCGATCGGGGGGACACCGAATTCATGGGCAACTGCGATTACCATCCTCGGATTTAAATCGTAAACTCCAACCACTTCGATATCAGGATTACTTTTGAGGCACTTGAGGTGCAAGCGTCCCATTTTGCCTGCACCGATAACGCCAATTCGAATTGCCGGAGTTTTCAACGTGCAATACCCAGTTTAGAAGACTGCACGAACTTCAAAAACCTTTGGGCCTCTGGAAATTCGCCCATCTCCATCGTCACCCGTTCGATGGCCTTGGAAACCGTTTCGGTTTTTTGGACATAAAATACGCGAAAAACTTGTTTGATCGTCGCAATGGCATCTTCCGTAAAACCGGCCCGCCGCAAACCGATCACATTTACACCAATGACGCGAAACGGGCTGCCTCGCCCCATTAGAAACGGTGGGCAATCGCGGTTAAAACCGCTAGTTCCCCCCACATAACAATTGTCTCCGATTCGGCAGAATTGAGCGATCACGCTGGCTCCGCCGATAAAAGTGCCGTCCCCGATCTCAACATGGCCAGCACACTGAACCGCATTTGCCATGATGACCCGTTTTCCAATGATGCAATCATGGGCAACGTGACAATACGCCATTAAAAAGGTGCCATCGCCCACTTTAGTAGTGCCAATCCCGATGGTCGTGCCGCGATGAACGGTTACGTTTTCACGTAAAACAACATCATTACCAATTTCAACGGTGGTGGGCTCCCCTTTGTACTTTAAGTGCTGAGGCTCTCCCCCAACACATACAAAGGGAAAAACCTGAACCCGATCCCCTAATCTTGAAAAGCTACGTATGACCGAATGCCCTTGAATATTGCATCCATCGCCAATGCTAACGTCAGCCTCAATCAAAGCAAAGGGGCCAACCTTGGTTCCGGCGCCAATTTTAGCAGCAGGATGGACCACCGCAGAAGGGTGGATATCAGGGGAAAGGGCGCTCACT
>JAYVQZ010000487.1:0-15100 GCA_043776735.1 Deltaproteobacteria bacterium
CAAAATTCTTCTCTAGTTCTTTCTTGGCCACGACATCCGTAGCCTGGTGACAGAGTTCTTGAAATGCGCTGGGAGCCTCATCTAAATGAAACATCCAAGGTTTGGCAGGCGGTTTGTCTTTACTAGATTTCTTTAGGTTTCCAGCATGGGGAGGGTCACATTTTTCTTGCGCCTTTACGCTAAGCGATTCTAGCTCTGCACCGCTGGCATTAATCTTATAGGCTACCTCAACCGTATAAGGTTCTGTCTCTACCGCGATATCCTTTTTGCTCGGAGTACCAATGCCGGTACTGGCCAGATCCAATTTAGATTGGGAGGTACGCTTTCGATAAAGCGCATTCATACGAAATCTAACTTTTCCATTTTCAAAGGTAAATTCAACTGCCTTGGGTGAGCTAAAAAGGATAGTCGTTTTTTTTGCCTCTTCAGGAAGGTTCGTGCTACAGAAGTCCAAAAAGCGCGAGCTTAACGTATGGCAAACGGCGTTTTGAAACTCCGCAAACTTAATTTCTTTACCAGAGAGCTGACGGTTGAGAGATTCAGAAATCAGATCTTGATGCACCACTGCCTTTGTAGCCGCCTGCGGTGCTAGTTCGAACTTGGGCAGTTCTTTTCGGCCTGAGACGTTGTCGATGATTTCCGTTTTTAATTTTCCTAGCCCGCCGCCTTTACTTTTAAAACGGCTATAGGTGTCCGAAGAGATTTTCGTAGGAAGAATCTCGCCGGCGTCTTTGACTATTTGCGAAAGAGCGGCCGAAGCCTGATCGATAGCGCCTTGGACCGAACCTAAGACTTTCGCATCCATCTGTGCCAGCTTTTCCGGCATTTTTTGGGCGATCTGGCCGCTGGCCTTTGAATAAGCAACTTCATTCACCTTCTTGTTTAGCAATCCAAAGTTATTGGAGGTCGCAATCGAAGTTGACGCCGTAGCGTGTCCTTGGGAACCCGCCGCGTTGATTCCTCGGTCATCCACATAGAGATCCTGCTGGTAGTCGCCATTCATTTGATTGGTCACCCCGACAGTAACCGTCTTGCGCTTCAAAAGTCCGGCGCGTTGGGAAACAGTTGAGGAGGTGGTTCCTGTCACTTTGACAGCAATCCTAGCCACCGCGGATCTTTGGACATTATCGGAAAAAGTGGGGGTGATGGTGACGTCCAAATTCGGCGTTACTAAAATCCCTTCATCATAAAACGGCGCGGTCTGTTTGCGCGTAAATTGGAATTGTTTAAGAAGTATCTCCTGCACAATCACTTCAGCCGCTTTGGAACCAACCGGCGTTGCCTCTTCGGCACGTGCGACAGGGTTAAAAGCCAGGAATAAGTCCGCCACAAGCAGGCGGACTGCAAAATGGTAAAAAGAGGTAAATTTCATGCGCCCAGACCTAAAAAGGCAAAGTCAGCCCTACCTAATGTACTGCAAGGCCAGAACCAAAAGTCCTCGGTTTCTTGAGCCCTCTGGTGCAGAGAATACTGCCGGACTACGCCAACCCCCTGGCAATGCCTTCACTGCATAGGCATCCCCCTTATAAGGGGAAGTCTGGCAGGTTAGTGACTCAGATCAGCGGCGGATTTTACCGCCTTTGAATATTCCACAAGTAGGCCATCCTTCCCGGCGACGCCGGTAAACAATCTGCGGGAAGTGTCCGTTAAGAAGTTTTTGAAATTCGGGTTTTCTCGCGACTTAATGTCCAGAGTAGTTCCGTCATTTCCTCGGATCGCATCGATGAAGCCATGAAAATACCCGTCTGACTGAATGCGTTTAGGAGACCCTTCGGTAATTTGCAGCACCAGCTCAATAGGGTGCTTTTCCACGACAGGATTAAAGCCGAAAGTCTTTCTTTTTACCTCAAGCAGGGAAAAAGCCTGGCCGGCCGCCACTCCCTTAGGCAGAGCGGAGATTGCCGGATCCTGTTCCCCGTCAGGCAGTTGCCTTCCGGGGGATGTCTTTGAGGTGGTAATGTCTACCGTGGTAGTTCCGTATCCGATCTCTAAACTTACTTTTTTCTTTTTGGCGTTGGCTAAGAACGCCTCCAATAATTTCGTGGAAATAGCATCGAACTTTTTTGATTCGAATTGTTCCTTCGAAAGGAAGCCGAATCGATTGACCGCTTTGCCGACAGCCAGTTTTCTTCGAAAACCTTTTCCTTCTTCCTGGACATTGGGGTCGGAGTCCTTTTCCATTTCGGCAATCGCCGCCATCGCCATCTTCTCAGCAAGTTCCTGATCCATTCGAATTAAAATGCGAAGCATTTTAGTATCTTTGGTGCCCGATTTTTTAATCTCTTCCACAGTCTTTTGGAATTGAGTTTCCGGGTCAACTTCTTTGGCCGGCACAAATGCCCGGGTGGACGCTACGATGTGGCTTGTTACTTTTGGAGGAGATCCGTAGACACCTATTGATCGCATCAGCAGAAATAGGAGAAGCAACTTCATTGGGCAGGAAACTGCAATTGTCTCGCCAGATGAACTGGCCCCAATTTGTTTGGGGAATTTGAAATAAACTCCCTGAGTCTGTGCAGATATTTTATGACACACGCTCTCTTCGACGTATGCTCGAAGTGGGCAGCGCAATCATAAAAAAGAGCATTGGTCGCGAAACACAATTCTTTTAAGGGACAGGAAAGATCCGATTAAATTACCGGGCGGCGGCTCGGTGCCGCCTTAGCGGTTTTGTTATCCAGAGAAATTGATTGGCTTTTTCACGCCGAATTTATATTGAAATTTCTTGAGATAAAATTCGAGGAGGAGGCTATACGCCTCCTCCTCTTATTTTCTGGCTAGCTCGATGAGCCTCGAACACGCCTCCACTACCGCTTCCACTTCAACACTCACAACATTCACTACCGCTTCAACTCTTTTTCCAACTACCCTTTGAAGGGGTTGATAAACTTTTTATCTCCAAATACGCCACATTAGTGCGGATTTATTGGAGTTCGCAGCAAAGGCACCGAGCCGCCCGACATAATGGACGAACAAGCTTGGCCAACGGCCGCGTTCGCCCCGTGAGCTATATCGGCCGTCCATTCAATTCCCCGATGAAGCGGACCTAACCGGGGCCTCACCACGTGATTTAGAAAGGCTGCTATACCATAAACGCTAGCGAATGTAGCACCAAACCATCCGATGCTTTTTGCCGCTTCAAGCACCGCATTGGCTCCCTCAGCAAAAAGGGTCTTGTTTAATGTGTCGTACATTACCGTACTGCCCAAGGCGCCCAACAAGATGTTGATCATTACTAGATCGAGAAGGCTTCCTGGTATCGTGGACAGAGGGAGTTTCCCTGGCATGGCCAATAGCCGAACCATTTGCTCCGCATCGCTTTTACTGTAATCTTTCGAGGGCTTATTAAGCTCCGGGTCTAAATAGGCCCTTCCCCTGGCAAAGAGTGCTTTGGCCTGGATCGCCCCTTGCCGGTATTTCGCGGGGTCGCTTGAACTCAAGAGTGCTACCGCGTTCTTCACGGCGTTCTCATTGGCAGTCGCCGCTCCGCTTGTGTGATTCATGAAGGTGTTCACGACACCCCAAATGGTGGCATATCCAGGCGCTGGTGTCCCCTCAGGGGTAATCGCCACAGAAGATTTAATGGTGATGTACCACAGGCTAGTAAAGCCAGCGATGATGGGAACCGCAAGCCAGGCCGGGGCGCCCAAAAATGCTTGGTACTCGCCCTTTGCCATGGCGGTCATTCCCATTCCCAAAGCCATCGGCACACCCGCCAAAATAATCTTGGCCTGTAGAAATCGGAAGATGTTGGTTAAAGCATTGCTCCAACTATTTAAAATACTAGGCCCGTTTGGATTGGGGTTAGTCTGTCCTTGTAGAATGGCAACTAAACCCTCTTCCAGACTCTGTTGGCGCGAAACGCCTCCCGACTGGGGATCGAAGTAGAAGGTTTGCAATGGGGCATAGGGATTAGCCCGTGCTGCGGCCACTTCATTGGCCATGGCATCAAATTGTGGCCCCATATTCCAGCTCACTGCTTGTTCTGCTTCAGCCGCAAAAATTCGCGCCTTTCCTGGAGGGAAATTCCACAGCCAGTCTTGGGGTGTTTGTGAAGCCATGATGAGCGCCGTGAGGGGGTAGTCGGCCGCCGCCATCATCGTAGTCACCCGGGCCGCACTAGCAGAGACCTCTCTACCGCGGAAGGCGTAGTGAGCCTCTAACCCTGGTTTACCGAAGGCCAGGAGCTGAAGCACGTTATCGTTAAAAAAGCGCCACGTGTTGTAGGCGACCTGAGTCAACATGCCTCGCTTTTTCTCGGCCGGCAGCGTGGCAAAAAGAGCCGTATCCAGCGCCTTGTGAGTTCCCTCGGCCCATGTCGTTAAATCAACGGTAGCAAGCTCGGTTGGATTTTTGAAGAACGGATCAAAACGATTGGCCAGAGCAACCAAGGCCGCTGGAACCTCTTGGCCAGTTCTGAGTGCTTCTCTTGCTTGTGAGGCAAGCAACTTTAGTTTGGTTTGTCTTTCCGGAGAATCGCTAGCCTGCCCTGCGCCGTTTCCCAGCTGGTAGACCAAGTCTTTCACTCTACCGTGCAACGGAATTGTCATCGCCGTTAGTGTGGGGCGCGAGTTTATCTCGGCCAAGAGTTCGGTGGCCTTTGCTTGGTATTTTTCAGTGAACGCCACTAATGCCTGGCGATCGAGGGGAACCTCATCGAGCTCAAGGATGCCATCCAGCATTTGATAAAGTCGAGTGGTGGTCTCTACCCAAGTATGGGCTGCCCCTGGATCGAAAAGTATCTGGCGCAGAAACTCGCTCATCTTGGTTTGTTCCATGGCGAGATCTAAGGTAGCCAGATCGATGCCAGAGCGTTTGGAGATAATGGCTAGAGCGACTAGACGGCTTGTGGCCGCCTTAAGTTCTTTTTCCCGATTCTGTTGGGCATTGAGCCGATCTCGATTGCTCTCGATGGTGGCGCTACTAGCCCAAGGGGCATTCCACGCCGCAGAAGTAGCAAAAGGATCTCTTCCGGCCAAGATTGCTGGGTAGAGGTTGTACTGGCGGAGGAGCGGCGAATTCCAAACCGCTTCCTGCAAAGGACGGTTGATCCAGGCAAAGGCGTTGCCCAGCTCGGTCAAAAGCGATGACGTTAAGCCTCCCACGGAAAACTCTACTTTTCGTCCTCGAATTCGTTGGTAGCCATAATTGGCCAAGTAGGTGAGTGGCAAAAGCGCCAAGTAGAAGGACAAAGTTCCCACCCAAGAACCGATGGTATTAAGTCCGCCTTCTGCCATGTAGGTTTTGGCCAGAAACTCGGTCATGTTCTTTTCTGGACTACTTAGGGTTCTCACCACGGTGGGAAAAAAACCTTCCTGTGAGGAATATTCGTAAACACGGGAGCCAAAAGCGGTGAGCCCATTGACCCAACCGGCATCGGGGTTGACCGCGTACACACCGCCGGCCAGGACTGCAGCAAGGGCCATGGCTCGGATAGGGGATTGAACGAGTGACTTAGTTTTTTGGAGCGCCCGTCGGAAAAAGGAATGACGAGGTATATTTTTACGATCGGCGGCAAGCGCTGCAGGGACAAGGTAGGCTGCCTGGCTTTTTACTGTTGAGGATATTGCCCTATGGGGATCTCGCTCCTTTGCCTCCTCTAAAAGGCGGTGATGAGCCGACCACGTGCCCGTTTCAGAATATGGGGTATCGATTTCATGGCGCGACAGCCTGGCCGCTGCAGTAAGTGCTGTGGGACGGGATTCGCCCGGGTTTAAAGCTCCGGCCATCGGTTCTACGTGTTTAATTTGATAGGCGCTGCCACTGTAGGTGAAGCGGGCGTTGAGCGCGCGGTTAAGCAGATCGTTGCCTTCCACCTTTCCTTCGAGTCTCTGTCGGACCTCATCGAGTTCAGCAACATCGCCCTTAAAAACACGCTCCACGGCCGCGGCAGTTTCAGGGGTGGGGTTAGAGATGGCGGCTAGCAACAAGGCCTCTTTAAGGCTGTTTTCTAGTCCCTGGTAAAGCGTTTCTCTGGAGACCCACAAACTGCGCTTAGTTCCATCGACTAGCTGCACATTGATGACGAGATCGCCGGCATGAATGAGCTTTGGAACGGGGCTTCCCTCTAAAGTATTAAGTTCCCTCGGCTGACTATTTTCACTGAAGAATTCGAGGTTCTCAATCTCAGCCCCTTTTGGAAGGAGGACCGGGAAAAGGGGATAAAGGTCGATTGGCGCGTAAAAGCCGTGCCCTTTGATCTCCTGTTTTTCATCGCCTATGAATTCAACGAGAGGCATAAGCCGGAGTTCATGGATGGTGCGCGCTCCGCCGCTTAGGGTGATCTGATGTTGAGTAGCCAGTGCAACAAATTCAGGATCTACGGCCGGGGTTCCTGAAAGCTTAATATTTTTCCGCACGTGCTCCATCGTAGCCACGAACTGGCCAGAATTGGTGTGAGATCCTAAGGCAAAAATCAGTTCACCTGTATTAGGATCGTAGTTAATCTCTACTTCCTTTTCGAAGTTGTTGAGGATCACCGGTTGGCGATCCACTCGCAGATCATTTAGTGAAAATTCGCGTGAGGCGGGGACAGTTCTTCCCCTCACTCTCCTGGCAAATCGGGTGAAAATACCTGGGCGATCATAAATACGAAGGTACTGGTCGGTAATAAGAGTGGGATCGGCAGAGCGGACGCTTCCCGACTGAACCTCTTTCATCAACTGAGCTAAGTATGGGGTGAGGGGCTCTGGCTTTTTTCCGTTAATCGAGGGTAATGAGCCCGGAGCACTAGGATCAGGGGCGTAACAAATCGGGGGAAACGCGAGCTGTACGATCAAGATCGCGACAAGAAAATTCCCTATTCCGCCACGACACATGCGCAAAGCACGTTTAAACCGCAAGCCCATGCTCCGGATAGTCGTTAGCAGGGAATTCCCCTGGCGATTCTGATTGGACATTGATTCCCCCATTTCGAACGGTACAGCGTTGGATTCAATTTTTGTGATAACACAGCGAGTCGCTCTTCGCACATGGGTTTGTTGAAGAAATTTTGGCCGAGCTTGTTAATAACGATTAACGGCTTATCTGACGTAGGGGTTAGGAAGGACGTCGAGAGGGGAGTCCCTCTGCTCGTGGCGCACTCTGGTGTTTGGCATTTTTCATGATATGGGTAAAAGACCGGAGGTTTTGATGAGTTGGTTGGCCAGTCTATTCATGGCATTAGTGGTCGCATCTGCTTGGGGCGGTCCTAATGGTACCTTTGGGGCGCCCACCTATGAGGATTATAAAAAACTCTCCTTTGCTGAGATCAAGCTTTACGAAGACCGTTTGTCGGTTTTGGGCGACCCCCGTTTTGTTTCCGTTAGTCATGCTCCTAGCCCGAGCTTCTACGGCACTGCTCGAGGAGCTCGAGAGCTGCGCGAAATGGCTGCTGTCATTGGGGATCTTATACCTCAGCATCAGCGGGTGGTCTTTATTGGCCGATCGGGAACCGGCCTGATGGCCTACCTGTCTGCCTTATCAGGAGGGACCGCGCCTCTTACTGACGTTCCTTTTTCCTATGGAAATCCCTGGGACAAGACCACCGATGCGCAACGGCAAGGGCTTCGCCGTCATCTTACCCGCAACGGTTTAGATCCCAAGAGCATTTCTATGGCGAAAAAACCTTTTCTGTTTTTTGATTTTGTTTATACCGGTAAGGGATCCTCTAACCTCATTGAAGAGGTCTCTCTGTGGGCCAGTGAAATAGGAATTTCTCAAGCGGTGAAATCCAATCTTCATTTTCTAGGCTTTTTTCCAGCCGAAATTTTGGCGCGGCAAAACGCCAATTCTATCTATTATTCGACTCTCAAGGAAATGCAGGGAAGTGCCGGGCCTCCTCCAAGTGATGAAGAAATTGAAAAGCAGGCCTCGCATTTGGATCTGCCGGGCAAGATGCGTTTTCAGGAGATGGTGGCCCAAGTGTTTGAAAAGCGGATCAGTCAGAATTTCTATTCCTACGCGGGAACCCATGGGCCAAATGCTCATCAGAGTTTTGTTCGTGCCATCTGGGAAGGTGACCCGTCGGCGGAAGCCGAAAACACCTTTGCGGGGAAATCCCAAGAGTCTGCCTTTTTAGATCTCTTTTTTGTTTACCGACTAGGGGAACTCGACCGCACTTCCCAGTGCGCCAAAAAAGTAGTGTTTCATGCCCCCTCAGTAGCGCCAGGCGAGCCAAGTAAAGTGAGTGTTTTATCCCCGGCTTTTCAAAAAACAGTGCGGCCGTAAGGCAATTTCCCCAGTAAAATCAGGCCAACTTTAGCCTTAAACGGGGCTAAAGTTTCTCCGGTGCCCTACCGATCAGTCTTGTGACTTTGAACCTGATTGAATGGGGGGAGCATCATGCCACGCGTTGCTAAAAAGACGACCACAACGGCGACAACAAAAACCACACGTACGACAAAAACTACGGCACCAAGAGTAGTGGCTGCCCCGGTGGCTGAGGCAGCGAAGAGTGCCCCAAAGCCTAAGGCCACGGAAAACCGTAAAAAGCTTCATGAGGAGTGCCGCAAAAAGTTGCTCAAGGCGAAAGCCGATCACCTTTCTCATTTTGACCAAAAACGTGTGGCTTTGACGGAGCACATGGGTGGCGACGATGGCGATTTGGCCAATGCCGCCGAAGAGCAGGATATTCAGGTTAGCCGCCGCGAAAGTTTACTCAACTTGCTTGGGGAAATTGAAAGTGCGCTCGAGCGTCTGGATAACGGAACCTACGGAGTTTGCGAAGAGACCGAAGAGATCATTGAAGCCGAACGGCTTCTTGCCATCCCCTGGACTCGTTTGAGTCTAGATGGCGCCATTGCCCGCGAACGCGAACAAAAAGACACGTTCCGCCGTCGGGTTGGCTGAATAAAACTTCCTCATGCACTGGCCGGTTAAAAGCGGATTTCTTGTCGCTTGAACCTAGGCTTCAAATTCATCGAACATTGCAATAATGTGGGCGTCAGCGCGCCTCTGGGCGACTTTCGCGGGCACCTTGGCCGCATATCTCCTCATTCCCTGCCAGGCAAGAAAGCCAATGAGATGAGACTCTCTGGGACGAAATTGCCTTGGGGAATGAATAGAGGACTGGCTCCCGATTTCGTTAAGGTTCGGTTCTTTTAATCTAAGCTGAAGGCGGATATCCACACGCCCGTGGCCAGCCGCTGCTCGGAACATTCTAGATTTCAAACTTATCGAATGACACCGAACCCGTAGAAAGCAAGACCGCCACCTTTACAAACGTAAGCGGGCTACTCAAAAGGTATCTTACGTTGGCAAGTCCACCTTGGTTATGGCCGTTGGCCGTGCCTGGTCAGGCCATTAATATCGATTGAGATTAGGCTCTTGCTGCCGCCGTTTGGCAAAGGCGAGATAGAGCATCAATCCAAGAACTGCACCAGCCACGGTGCCAATAGCCTGAGCCCATTGCAGACGGGTCAATGCCCATTCGATGGGAGCCACACAATTAAAACCAAATTGCGCTGGTGGATTGAAGTACCAGGCAATCACTTTAGGGGCGAGCCAGGTGGTCGTGACGCCTCCTACGAAGGCCCCCGTAACCACTAACCACATCCACGTTCTTCTTTTTTCCATTACTCTCTCCAAAATAGTTTGAGCCTGCCGATAAGCCGGATTCTGTCTTACGCAATCGTCTTTGTTTCCCTATCCGCCGAGTAAACGACGTGCGGAGAAGCTCAACGTTTGCGCGAGGCGATCATTCCTCTAGCCCCTCCGTTGCCGAAGGGATCGGGCGACCTACCTGAGGTTCGCTGGACGAGACGCCCAGGGCAAAATCCGAAAATTTTACCGACCTCTGTTTGGTCTTGCACCCCGTAGAGCTTGCCTGTTTTCACTACAGCAGCTCGAGCCATGTTACTGGCTCTTCTTGAGTCCTTTGCCAAGGAACTCAATTTCGACTTACGCCGAAGCCCTGTACATCCTTTCTGTTGCGCTGGTCCGCAGCTTTCGCTGGACGGGCGTTACCCGCTACGGGACTCTATGGTGTCCGGACTTTCCTCCCGGCCGAACTTCTCTTAGGATTCCATCTCCTTACAGAGACGTAAAACAAGAGACCCTCGACCCGGCGATCACCTAGCAGGCTCAAGGACATCTTATAGCTTGATGCGGTTGTTGGTTTCAAGTCAGGCGTCTGTTTTGAGCTTAAAACTCCACTGACACTGGCTCGGGTCTATGACAAAATCCTCTAATGGCGACTGTTTTTGAGTTTCCCTATCGAACCGTGGCGGAGGTGCGTATGGAGCATCTGCTGCGCAATCTCCATACGTTGCGCAACCATTGCCGCAAGGAGATTATTCCCGTGGTAAAGGCCGATGCCTATGGGCATGGACTTACCCAGGTCGCCAAATGCCTGGTACACCAGGGCTCCTGCCATACCTTGGCGGTGGCCACGCTCGAAGAGGCCATTGAGATCCGCAAAAAGGTGGCTTCGCCGAGTATTCTCATTTTGTCAGGGTTCTTTCCTCATCAGGTCGACGCCTACCTCAAACACCGTTTAGTTCCCGTAATCCACCACCTCCCCCACTTAAAGAGTCTGTTGGGGAGGCGATCACTTCCAGAAATTCATCTAAAATTTGATACCGGAATGCATCGGCTGGGCCTTTTGCCCGACGAATTGCGCGAGGCAGCCCATTTGCTCGACCGCCTGGGGATCAAACTCTCTGGACTAGCCACCCATTTTGCCGAAAGCGAATCAGCGCTTTCACCCTTTACTGATAAGCAGTTAGCCTCGTTCATGGGCATCTACGATACCTTTCGTGAACGCAATTTGCTTCACACCGACGCAAAAATTCATGTGGCTAATTCTGGCGGGATTTTAAGGGGCAAATGGGGGCCGGCGACTGCAGTCCGACCGGGTCTAGCCCTCTACGGCCTCTCGCCCAATCCCAGACTCCAACCTGGGGTGAAGCTTCTTCCGGTGTTGTCTTGGAAAACTAGAGTGCTTGCCATCAAAGACGTCGCGCGGGGGGAAACCGTCGGTTACGGGCGTACCTACCGAGTAAAACGCAAAGAGCGTATCGCGATCCTTCCGGTGGGTTATGCCGATGGTTATCCGCGACTCCTTAGCAACAAAGGGCAGGTACTCATCAATGGAAAACGAGCTCCTGTGAGAGGCCGGGTCTCCATGGATTTAATTTCGGTGGATTGCACCCATATTCCCAGCGTCAAAGAAGGGTCAGAAGCCATTTTGATAGGAGAATCTTCGAAAGACGAAATCACCGCAATCGATGTAGCGGCTTGGGCCGACACCATTGCTTGGGAGGTACTCTGCGGTATTTCACCGCGAGTTCCCCGGCTTTATTTAGAAGACTGAGAAGTGAGATAAAGCGCCTTCTCATCGATGGAGAGGTAAATAAAAGTAAGGTCGTCCTTGAGGGTTTGCTCGGCTTTGTACCGGTAAATGCGAGCAAGTACTTCATTTTGAAATTCCAAAGAGTCGGAAGGCTCATTTCCCGAGCCACGAAGAATGTCTTCCAGTGTCTTTGTAAATTCTTTTCTTCCTTCCTGAAGCGGGACCACTAGACCATCCGTAAAAAAGAGAAGTCGATCTCCTGGCTGAAGCGCTATCTCTGTTTCGCGAAAGATAAAGTGATCCAAATTCCCCAGTGCCGGATTGCGCAACCACGTTACTTTTTGCAGCTCACCCTTGCGCCAAAGCAGGGGACACAGGCCACCCGCTGAGGTGAGTCGCAGGCGAAGGGAAGCCCTGTCTAAAATGGCGTAAAGCACCGACATTTCGGCTCTCTCGGTTGCGGGTAGGGAGTTGAATTCGTGATTTAAAAACGCAATGAATTGGTCGGTTTGGGGAAACCGATCCTTCATCGTGGTGAGACTGGTTTTTAGTAGCACCGAGAGGAGTGCCGCCGCCATGCCGTGGGTTTTGGAATCGGCCAACAAAAGCCCAAATAGCTTGCGATCCCCAAACTCAAAAATATCGTAGTAATCTCCGCCCAGACCGGCCGCCGGGAGGTACTTAGCGGCCACTGAGACCCCCGGAACAATCGGCGTCTCTTTGGGAAATAAAGCCCTTTGCACGTCGGTTGCCATTCCAAGATCCCTTTCCATTTGTTCCACTAGGCCTTGCGAGTGCTCGGAGAGGACAGTAAATTCTTTACGAAGCGAGTCGAGCTCCACCCCGTTTTCAAGCGCTAACCGTTTGCTTTCTATGGCACGCGTCCAGCGCGCTAGATGAAGAGCCATCTCCATTTTTAAATGGGGGAGGTAGACGAGATCGTCGAGAGCCGGATGACTAGCAAGCCCTTGGAGCAATGGCGTCTTAGCAACCAGTTGAGAAATTGTCTTTGACAGAGCCCCTACAATAAGGCTTTTCGGATACTTTTTTCGAAGGGGAGCAAGCCCTTTAAGATCTTTCGTGCTTTCGATAGGCACCAGAAGTACTTCGGGGGGGGGCTCACTCTTAGTCGTGGCCACCAGAGAAATCCCCAAATCGCCCCACTTCTTTTCGGTCTTGGTATCGATCCGAAATTTCAAAAAGGCGACCCGTAGCATAATGGTTTCTCAGTTAGAGCGGCGAAAAGCGGCCTTTGGTAGGTTCTTGGGCACTCTTTTCCGGTTCGTCCTTGTTGGCTTTTAAATCAAAATGAGTGGCAGTTTGTTCTTCGAGCCCCCGAGAGTCTTGGTGTTGAGGGAGAAGGTCATTTAGCCGGGCTTGGCGTCGTTTTAGTTTCCGGTTTTGCAGCATTAGAATGACCAGCTCAATACTGCACATTGCCCCTGCGGCAACCATGCCCACCAAGACGCTGGTGAGAATCACCAACCCGAGTGGCATTGCAGCTGACTGGTACTTGCCGAAGCTCACCACAACATTCTCGCGGTTGGCTTCCACAAACAAGATGCCCAGATAGGTGCAGAGCAAAAGGATAACGAAAACTGGAATTATTTTTAAACCCTTCATTTTTCCTTCCGTTCAATCTCTTCAAAGGTCTCTTTAATAAGTTGGTAACTACTGCTTAAGTGATGGGGCATCGATTTGGTATCGGCCAACACCGGCATAAAATTGGTATCGCCAGCCCATCGTGGCACGACGTGGAGATGAAGATGTTCGCGAATCCCCGCGCCAGCGGCCGCGCCCAGATTCATCCCGGAATTAAAACCCTGAGGTTCATAAGCCTTATTCAAGGTTAAGATTACCACCTGCATTAACTCCTGCATTTCGATCATCTCATCCCGGCTAAGAGAGGTGTAGTCGCTGGTATGGCGAAAAGGGACAATCATGACGTGGCCGTTGTTATAGGGGTATTTGTTTAGAATGAGAAAACAGTGTTTTTTTCTGGCAACGATTAAGTTAGTTTCGTCATCTTGAGCCTTTAGAAGCTCACAAAAAATACACTGATCGGTGGTTGAATTTTTAGTCTCCCGTTTCAGGAAAACCATCCTCCAGGGGGCCCAAAGCACTCTACGTTCATCCATCCTAACCTCGGGATCTTATCGGAAAAAATCGCCTAAGCCCTTAAACGGACTTTTAGCCTGCCGGTGACTGTTCTAGAGCACATAAAGGGGATTGTAAAAAACGTAGGGAACCAGGTCTCGTAAAAACACACCTAGCCTGGTGCGGGCTCGTGACCACACCTCAACACGGTAAGTTCCTGGACGATTGATGGGCAGACTTAATGGACGCGACGCGTCTGAGTTTTCCGCCACCAATTCTCCGTTACGGTACAGGCGAATTACGGTTCCAAAAGGATGATCGGACGGTACCTGGATAGTAGCCGTACACTCTTTGTGTTGATAGCGCAGGCGACTGCCGGCGCGTCCCTTTTCTTTTCCACATTCAATCACCCAGTCATTGCCGGGAAATTCTCCGACGGTACGAAATAGCATCGCGCTTTTGCCCTGGCGAATGTCCTCGTAGAGCAAGCGCTTTCGGGTAGCGAAGTCTGCCGACGTGTCGTTACCAAAAACCACATTGGTACCCATCAGAAATGTCTCTCGATAGGAAGGCCAACGGAGTTTAAGTTGGTCATTTAGCTTAACGAGGCTGTGAGCATCCGATCCTAA
The DNA here is from genome assembly GCA_043776735.1 of Deltaproteobacteria bacterium. Taxonomy (GTDB): domain Bacteria; phylum Bdellovibrionota; class FAC87; order UBA2466; family UBA2466; genus JBGSST01. The sequence goes on from JAYVQZ010000487.1 coordinate 13,999, forward strand.
GATTCCAAAATGGCCTGTCGATAGGGTGTTCATTGTGTCCCAGGATTTTCTATCTTTCTCTGGAAAACTGAGCATTCGCAGCACGCCAATATAATTTTGAAATGGATAAAGAACCACGGAAAAGAAGAAACTAAAGGCTGAATCTTCCCAATGGGCGCGCCATAGGACATCCAGATTTATTGGCTCAGTGCCTTCAGCAAAACGTTCCAAACGGGTCCACGGTATCCGCGGATGGTTAGGGTGCGCGGTTATTGTAAATATTTCAGGATGTGTTTCCGATCCCGTGTAATGTTTCCAGCAGAGGTCTTTAAGCGCCGCATCTAGCGGCACCGTAGTTTCACGAGCGGGAAGAAAACAGAGCAGGTGACCGGCCGAGGTGGAGATTTCCGATTCAATGAAAAGATCGGAATTGCCGTAAGTCTTCTCCCCCCCCTCCCGTTTGCTTCTTAAGGTGTCATGATCGGTGACTACTACAAAATCAAGTCCTAGGTCCTGTGCGGCCTGACCGATATCGTCCATTGAACCGCCACCGTTAGAATACTGCGAGTGGACGTGTATCACCCCTTCACGAAACGGCACGTGGCTGGTGGTTTTTTTATGCAACGAAGGGACGGGAAATAATGAATAGAGCTCTACAAGAATAACAATGAGAAACAGGGTGAGCAAAAAACTGGCAAATGCCCCTTTGTTTTTCATCGTTTTGGCTCCTGAGTCATTTCAACAAGACGAAAACTTCCCAGAGGAACTCCCCGCACAACATAGGAAAATTCTTTGAGGGTTTTCATCAGCGGATAACAGTGGAGAGCCGGGGGGAACTCCCCGTTTTCAATTAGCACTATGGCGCTCTTCTTTTCACACGTATCTGGCTTTCCAAGACTGAAATTGTTTTCTCTCCCATAGGGAATCACCTGCTCGGTAAAAACTCCATGAAATCGTAAGTAGCTTACCCATTGGTAACGGCCGGCCAATACCGGCAATGATTTGGGGTTGTTGGCTTTGATCGCAGCCGCAATTTCGGTGGCCGACACTTGATTGGAAAGTAGTTTACTGATTCGGTCTTTTTGGGGAGCCAAATAGGGCAGAGGATGAACTAAATGAATCA
>JAYVQZ010000488.1:0-3808 GCA_043776735.1 Deltaproteobacteria bacterium
GTCAGATAGAGTCCATGGACTGGCTCTGCTGGCTTCCCCTCAGTAACCCGCCATCCAGATCCGGATAGTGTAAAGTGACCGGTTATTAGATCTTCCACTTGAAAGTGACTCACTTGAGTCCAATGAATGCCCTCACCCATGGCCCCAAATAAATCGGATACTGTGTACGAAGAGGGGGCAACCGTTAGACAACGAGCTCCTATTTCAGGCCATGATCCCAAACCACGATCCAAACAGCTCCCCGTACTGGCGCGGTTATGATGGGCCCCCCAGTAGGTATCAAAGAGTAAGCTGTTGAGAATTCCGTTCTTCACCAATTCATTGCGCCCAATGGCAACCCCTTCGCCATCAAAAGGGAAACAATAGGCCGCACCTTCTAAATCAGCTTCGTCAGCAATGGAAAGCGTCGTAGAGAAGATCTCTTTTCCCAAGAGATCTAGCGCTCGACTCCTCCCTGCATGAGCCCAGTCCGCCCTCAACGCATCCGACAACGTGCGAAGGAACGAAACCATAACGGTAGGGGAAAAAAGAAAGAAATTGGATGCCTCCCCATCCCAAGGGGCTGCCTCTTTTAAATGCAGCGACTGGCTTTCCAAGCGACGAACCCAAGAGGCTGGAGTTTCCGCTCCCAAACGGCGCGCGCGACTTTCCCTAGTCCAAAAAAAACCCGAGGGAGAGCGATTGAGTAGAGAATACTTCGCGCTTACCCGATCCCCTTGGCGATAAAGCGCATTTTTCTCGTTCTTCTGCAAAATTTGAAGCTGGTGCCCCTCTTTCAAATATTCTTCATCGAATAAAAGAGGCGTTTCTAAAAGCTCTGAAAAATGAGTTTCAGCTTGATATCGAGTCTCTTCGAAGGCGACAGGCGATTCTAGCTTTCTTCGCCAAAGAGGAAATTTAAACCAGGGATCTGGGGAGGACCCGTTGGCACTAGCAAGAGCCGAATCGACAAGTTCGGTAAGGGACGCTTTCCCATTATATTCAACGCTGGCACGCCCAGGCTGCCTACGGTGGAGTAGGCGCAAACGCAAAATAAGCTGCCGTGACTGGCTCTGTTCGGTAGGTTCTCCGTCACGAAAGTTCTGTTTTTCACTGCAATAGTCGGAGGCGGTAATCTCAAAATCGTCTGCCAAAATAAGTTTCGGCTGACGTCGAACTGCTTCCAATATTTCAGGCAATGTTCCAGAAAGATTCACGGTTTGCCTCTATCGCCAGGTCTGTTTACACCATCGAAAGTTTGGTTCGTATAGCCTCTACCCAGGTCTTCTTGGTCAATCGCACCAGACGCAGGCAGGGATCCGCGACACGAATAGTGATGGTATCTCCGGTTTCCACTTCCGTGGCCACTTGGCCGTCGTAAACCAGATAAACTTTCCCCGTGAACTCTTTGAGCCGAAGTTCCACTCTCACATGAGAGGGTATCACAATGGGACGAGAGGAGAGAGAGTGGGAACAGATGGAAAGAAGCGCCATTCCAGAAAGCTCAGGATGAAGCAACGGGCCACCGGAAGATAGGTTATACGCTGTCGAACCAGTCGGTGTAGAAACAATGTAGCCATCGGCCCGTACATTGGAGAGCAGTTCGCTGCCCATGTTGACGTCGAACTTTAACATTGAAGTCCTGGCGTCCTTGGAAAGCGTTGCGTCATTAAATACGGTTCCTGAATCCACCACTTTCTTATTTCGAATCACTTCAATCTTTAAAAGAAACCGCCGCTCATCCGATAGCTTTCCTTCCAAAGCCGCAAGCGCCGCCTCCTTCATTTCGGCCGGGCTTACCTGGGTAATAAAACCCAGACTGCCCAAATTGACGCCCAGAAGGGGAAACTCATCCTTTTGTTCTAGCCGACGCACCAGCCTAAGAAACGTTCCGTCCCCTCCAAAAACCACGCCAAGAGCAATGTTCTCAGCGGGTTTTGTGGAAATAGGCCCGTCGCCGTCTGAGGCGTCGCGCACCAAGTAGCCTTCTTTTTTTAAAACTTTGCTTAACTCAGCTTTGGTCTTTTCCGCTTCTTTTGACTTCACTTTAGAAAAGACCAGGACGGTCTTCTTTTGCGGGGGATGCACTTCGCGGCTTTTGTTTGCCATCGACTCCTCAGTTCACAAATTTCAATACAGAATTCATTCTCGCCGAGAAGAGCCACATCGTCACCAGATGACTTAATGAAAGTTCACCTATCAGTTAATCGGGCTTGTGATTATGATTACTCTTTCAAGATCTCGTTCGTTTCACGTTTCCCATCTCATTTCAGTTCCAACCATAAAAAAAGGAGACTCGCATGAGAAATGCCTTTCGTGTAGCGATCGTGTCATTTTGTTTCAGCCTCGCGGCATTCGCCAGTGACTACTTGGTAAAGTTTAACGATCTGGACTCAGAATCGGTTCCGCAATTAGCCAGAAACTTTTCCAATAACTTTGGGGGACAGCTGAGCCTGGTTAGTTCTGAGGGAAAGCTCTACCGCTGGAGCCCTTCACGTGACGCAAACATTGCCGCCATTGAAAGAAATGACAAATCGGTGGCCTACATCACACCCAACCGGGTGTTACGGCTATTGCCAAATCCTTCCATAGAGGCTCAAAGATTCGCTCTGGAAGCTGCTCTCCGGCAAAATCCTGAAGCCTTTAAAATACAACCAAGGGTAGACAAGCCGGACTTTAAAACGGCGGGAATCCACACGGCAGGTAAAGATCCGCTCCTCGAGAACTCCTGGGGAATGTTTAAAATCGGCGCCGACACAGCTTGGCCAAAGGCACCTCAAGGGGCAGGCATCATTGTTGCCGTCACTGATACCGGTGTGGATTACAACCACAAGGATCTGATCCACAATATGTGGCGCAATCCGAAAGAGATCCCTGCCAACGGCATCGACGACGATAGCAACGGATACGTAGATGACATCGTAGGCTGGGACTTTGCCATGAAGGACAATAAGCCGTTCGACATCACTAAAAGCATCTGGGAGATCGTCCTTAAAGGCGGCAATCCTGGTCACGGAACCCACGTTTCTGGCGTTATTGGAGCAAGCTTAAATAACTCAGAAGGCGTTGCTGGCGTGGCTCCACAGGTACAAATCATGGCCCTTCGCTTCATCACCGAAGAAGGTCAGGGCGAAGATGCAAACGCAATCTCAGCAATTGATTATGCGGTGAAAAACGGTGCCAACATCATTAACGCAAGTTGGGGCGGTGAAGACGATGGAAAAGGAACGGATAAGCCGTTACGCGAAGCTATCGCCCGCGCCCACGACAAGGGAGTCCTCTTCGTAGCTGCCGCAGGAAATGGACGCGGGGGAAAAGGTTTCGATAACGATTCCGATTCCAAACCGATGATCCCTTCCAGTTACGACATCGCCAATGTGGTCTCAGTCGCCGCGTTAGATGTTAACGATAAACTGGGCGCTTTCTCCAACTGGGGTAAGAAGTCCGTGGCTATTGCCGCACCTGGCGTAAAAGTACTTTCGACGACTCCTGGTGATAAATATCAAGACACCGTCATAGACATCGGCCCCCTTAAAGCCACGTGGGATGGCACGAGCATGGCGGCACCGTTTGTCTCTGGCGCTTTGGCCGTGATATGGTCACAGAATCGCAACCTCACGGCTGATGAGGTTAAACAGAAACTTCTCTCGCAAGTGGCCGCAGTCTCCTCGGTAAGCGATAAAGTAGCCACAGGCGGGAGAGTAGACCTACGCCAAATTAATGACTAGAAAACTCACAACGATTCTCTTAATTGGACTGTGCCTCTTAGCCTTTGATTCTGCCGAGGCTAAGAGGCATAAAAAAACTTCTCGAAGACGCAGTGGGCCCC
>JAYVQZ010000489.1:0-15057 GCA_043776735.1 Deltaproteobacteria bacterium
TTCGGAGTTTCTCTATCGACGAGCTCTCGAAGACGAAGGCTTTCCTGCAGTGTTGCGAAACCATCTTGCTCAAAAACATTTCAGCCGTCTGGCTGACTGGTCGCTTGCTGACGGCCCCTTTTTCACGAGGCAAATAGGCCGACTGGCAACAGAGTTTGCTTTTCGCGATGTGGTAAATTTTGACTACCAATTCCTCCAGCCGGAATGGATGAAGTTATGGCAAAAACCTGCGGAGGATGGCCCACTGCCACGACGGATGAGCCACCAAGAAATGACGGCTTTGGCTCACGACACTCTTGCACTCGTGAGGGACTCTGAAGTGGAAGGAGCTCTGCGAGGATTAGCTACCAGCTTTAGTCAAAATGACCTTGGAAAAAACGGCTTGGCATTTTTGAGCACCTTGAGCGCCCCCGACCTCAACGATCTCGCAACTTCCGTAGCAACTCTTAGTCGTAGCGAAAAAAATCCCCTATCTAGAGTGGGAGCCCTCTTTAAGACTTTAAAACAGCATCCGCCTGGTTTGCTAGCGGCGGCCTTCGAAAAATTGGATAAGGAGGCTGACCTACGTTTTGAGGTTGCTCGCCTCCTTTTCTCTCAAGTCTACGATACGGTGACGACCTCAGTGTATCGGTCTCTGGCCATTAATCCGCTGACTACCAAAGATGAAAAATTTATTGCCGTGCGAAGTGCCATTGAAGAGATCGCCGGTCGTTCCAAACCTCCGCAGTCGTCGGACTACCTGCTCGGAAACCTTCCTATTTATCTTCCCACCATCATCCTGGTTCGTTGGCTGGAGAAGATGGAAAGCCACCCGGAGAACAAAGCTCTGGCTGGTCGCTTTAAAGTGGAGCGAAACGGACCGGCGAACCTAGACCTAGAGGTGACCCCTGTCTCGATCGAACTTTCTTTTTTTACCAAAAAGCCGGGAGAAAAAGAGGCTTGGGAGCTAAACCCTGAAGTCGTTAAAGAACTGGATTTGCTTGGACTTACCGAGTTTCTTAATTCGCTCAAAGAGATCGCCAATACTCCGGGACTAGGAAATTTTGGCTACCGCATCACGATGCCGGGAGGAAAGATATCCTTCCAAAAGGCACTCAAAGAGGCCATTCGCCAGTGCGAAAATATTCGGCCTTTTGGTGATCCCGCCCTCCTTGCTCGAGTTCTATTGAAGAAGATAGCGGACTTACCCACTTTTAAAACTGCCGTAACCGCATTGGATCAAGAAGATTGGCTGGTTTGGATTCACCATCGCCTATTGGACAGAGAGATCTGGCCAACCGTTCGGACGATTCTTTTTTCTCCAAATGGGTTATTTTCTGAAGAGGGAGAGACGAAGAAACTCGTTCTTTCACTTTTTGACGACAAGCCGCAACTCTCTGAATACCTGAACCGCCTTTTTTCTGAATTGCCGGTAATTCTCGAACTGGAGCAGACCACTAAAGGGCACCGCTCTCTATTTGATCTGTATCTCTCTTTTAACGAGACCTTAAGTCGGACGGAGAAAAAAAGCCTTTCCGATTTCGACCGCGAGCTGACGACCTTAATTTCCGTCAGCCAGAAGAAAGCAGTGGGGCCACTTCGCGGGCTCTCTCTATTTCTCTCCGATGAAAAACTACTAAACCGATCACTCAACCAATTAGCCCAAGCATCGCGAGAAAATCTCCCCTTATTTATTTCTCCCTTTTCCCGCTGGGTTACCGGCCGTCACTTAGCCAATAAAGGGCGTTTTTCCGCGTTTGAAAGCCATCTCGATCTCATTCAGGGTTTTTTGCGCCCTATGAGTGACCCCGAACTTACCCAGCTACTCGAAAAGGCTTCTGAAATTTTCACCACCACCGATTGGCAACCATTCCTGGCTGAAATCGATTACGCGTGGCTGGAGCGGTTTATCAAACTAGGTGGCTGGACCGGCGCCTTCGACTTTGTTCAAGCCACGGCCAGCCGTCGCACTACGACCGAATTTTTGACGGCTCTCAACGATCTGAACGAACAGGGATACCTAACTGAGGTCTTCGAGATCATGCATCGCGTTAGGGATGAACGCATTCGTTCGCTTGCCAATTCACTTGGTGACTTTCAGAAAAGCGGCGAGCTGAAACGCACGCTAGAGTTCCTACAAGCCCTTGTAAAGTAAGGCTATTTCCCATACTTTTTTACCAAAGGTTAATTTCATGGACCGTCCTCTTGAAAACATCGGCGCTAGGCACTATCTTGCGGCTTCCTTTAAATACTTTTCGGGAGGATTTTTGGTGGGAACGCCTTGGCGACTCGCAACCTTTCTGGTCACGAGCCTCCTGATGGCTCCGGCGCTATTTGCGGCGGTTGACGTTCGCCCCTCCCATCCTCCATTCACTTCCGACACAATACTGGCCGGCACAAAACCAACTGGTGAATTAAGAACGTTGGCTGAATTCTTCGATGATCGCCTCAAAGACACGGAATGTCGTGACAGCCTTGATTCCTACTTAAAAAAGTTAAACGATAAGGAATCCTCTCTAAAAAAACTGGTCTTGGACAAAGCCCAAACTGCGGTTATCGATGAAGCGGAGAGGCTGACCGACTTAGCTCGTGGCGAATACCTTTCCAAGGTAGACCGGTGCGGAATGTGTGCCACCCGCACAGTGGAAAAGCGGCGCATTGTCACTCCAAAGAGCACGGAGACTTGGTACATCTCTGACGGAAGCTGTTATTTAGATCCGGTGAAATTTGGGGCAAAAGCCTACGATCGAATCGTGGCCAAACTAGCAAAGGTGGATGCCTATCCCGCTTACTCTGGAGGACTGCGTAATATTCTAGAGTTTATGCCTGTGGATTCCGTGAAAGGGGATTTGCACCCCGAATGGACCGCTTTTGATCGCATACCGCAATTCTTTGTTTTCATCGCTGTGAAAGGGCCGCAGATCCTTGGTGAGACACTGAGCATGCAGTACGTAATTCAAAATGATTTGTTTGAAAAAAGTGACGCAGGTGGCAAATACTGGGGGCTTAGGTTTCAGAACGTTCGCCCGCCTCGTGACTTTCAAGCGCCCGAAGTTCTCGTCCATAAAGCCAGCGGTAGCAAAATCGCCCGAGCTTTTACTCTAAATTCGGTAATTGGCCAGTGGCATGTAGATACCCGTGGTTTCCTGCGCTATTACACAGCAGCCGATTTTGGGACGGCGATCCCTTTTGCCGCGTCAATGGCCAAAAGTGTTCTTATTGATACTCTCGCCCATGTTTACGAACAGGGAACAGAGGAGAAACCGTGATCGAACGCTACAGCCGACCTAAGATGACAAATCTCTGGTCGCTCGAAGCGCAATTTCGAACCTGGATGGACATCGAAGTCCTCGCCTGCGAAGGCTGGGCAAAGCTTGGCAGGATTCCGAAAGTGGATTGGGAAAATATCCGCACCAAGGCTAACTTCAACACCGAAGAGGTTCTTGAGCTGGAAAAAGAAACCCGACATGACATGGCGGCGTTTGTATCTAATATGCAAAAGTACATTGGCGAGTCAGGTCGATTCCTCCATTTAGGAATGACAAGCAGCGATGTCGTGGATACCGCCTTTGCGTATCGTCTCATGAAATCGGCCGATGTGATTCTTGAAGCCTTTCCTGCATTGCTAAAACTCACTCGCGAAAAGGCGCTTGAATACAAAGACACGCCCATGATTGGGCGAACTCACGGCATTCATGCCGAGCCAATTACGTTTGGAATGAAATGGCTATTTTGGCATGACATGCTCAGGCGCAGCGAAACCAGGATCAAAACGGCTCGGGCCGAAGTGGCATATGGGAAACTTTCAGGAGCTGTTGGACACTATGCCCATCTTCCGCCTGAGATCGAAAAGCATGTCTGCAAAGAGCTCGGGCTAAATCCTGATACCTTTTCTACACAGGTGATTTCGAGAGATCGCTTTGCTGCCTATTTCACCGCCTTGGGAATGCTCGGCTCGGTAGCTGAGACCATCGTAACTGAACTTCGCCATCTTCAGAGGACTGAAGTGGGAGAGGTTCGCGAAGGATTCAAAAAGGGGCAAAAAGGCTCTTCGGCAATGCCGCATAAGAGAAACCCGATTACTGCAGAGAACATTACAGGGTTGGCGCGTTTGCTCCGCAGCTACGTAGTTCCCGCTCTGGAAAACTGCGCCCTCTGGCACGAGCGCGACATCAGCCATTCCTCGGTAGAGCGTGTGATAGCTCCCGATGCCAGCATTCTTGCTGATTATATGTTGGGTCGCCTTTACGAGCTGCTCTCAGGCCTAGAAGTCTATCCGGAGAAGATGAAGGAGAATTTGGAGTCGCTTCATGGTGTCGTATTATCTCCGCAGCTGCTATTAATTCTAGTGGATAAAGGCATGAGCCGAGACGATGCCTACGTCATTACGCAATCCACCTCCCATACCGCATTGGATAAAAAGAAACCTCTTTTGGAAATATTGAGGGCCGATGCACGTGTGACGCAAAAGTTTTCAGACGCTGAGCTCACTGCTCTCTTTGATCCTAAACAGTTTTACCAACATCTCGATTACCTCTACGAAAAGGTACTAAAAGACGCATGAAAGTAGAAAAGACAAAAATCATCCGCGAAGGCAAAGCCAAGATTCTTTATGAGACAACGCAGCCGCATGACTTTCTGATCCAATACTTTAAAGACGATGCGACCGCATTTAATGCTCAGAAAAAAGGGACGATCAAAGAGAAAGGTATTATCAATAATGCCATTTCTACTTGGTTGTTTCAGTATGTGGGCCGTCAGGGAGTGCCGACCCATTTTGCGGACAAACTCTCCGATCGCGAAATGCTCGTTCGCAAAGTAGAGATCGTTCCGGTTGAAATCGTGGTCCGCAACAAAGCAGCCGGCAGTATCGTAAAACGCTTAGGTATCCAAAAAGGTGTCCATTTCCATCCTCCTTTGGTGGAGTACTTCCTCAAGTCTGACCCTCTGGGTGATCCATTGATCGGAGAGGGACACATCTTCTATTTCAAGTGGGCAACCGAGAGTGAACTCAAGACCATGACCAGGCTGGCTCTTGAAGTGAATCAGTTCCTATTTCGGTTGTTTTCTGAAGTCGGCCTTGAGCTTATCGACTTCAAATTGGAATTTGGCCGCGACGTTCGGCACGGCAATATCATTTTAGCCGATGAGATCACGCCTGACGGGTCTCGCCTATGGGATTCAAAGACAGGCGAACCGATGGACAAAGATCGCTTTCGTCAAGACTTGGGGGGCGTAGAAGAGGCCTACCAAGAGGTGTACCGTCGTCTTGAGAAATACTTTCAGGAGAACAAGTGAAAGCCCGCGTTACGATCTTTTATAAAGACACCGTATTTGATCCACAAGGCAATACCGTTGCCGAAAGCCTACGCCGCTTGGGTTTTAAAAGTGTTTTAGGCGCAAGAGTCGGTAAGGTGGTTGATATCGAGCTTGAAGCAAAAAGTGCCAATGACGCCAAAGCTTCCGTAGATAAGATGTGTGAAAAACTGTTGGCTAACCCTGTGATTGAATCTTTTAAAACGGAGATTCTGGAGGGGCCCTCGGCGTGAAAGCTGCGGTAATCACCTTTCCCGGATCCAATTGCGATGACGATGTCGTTTTTTCGTTACGTGAGTTTGCCAAATTTGAAGTGACCAACCTGTGGCACCTAGACCGACCAGCTCTAGGCGATTTGAGCCTTGTGGTCGTTCCCGGTGGATTCTCCTACGGCGACTACTTGCGTTCGGGTGCCGTAGCCGCACTTTCTCCGATCATGGAAAGTGTAAAAGAGTATGCCGCCGCCGGTGGCCTAGTGCTTGGAATCTGCAACGGCTTTCAGATCCTTTGTGAGACGAAGCTTTTGCCGGGTGCCTTGGCAAAAAATGAAGATTCCAAGTTCCACTGTAAAGACGTGTTTCTCAAAGTGGAGAACAACGAAACGCCCTGGACCTTGGCGATGACAAAAGGGGAGATCCTTCAGTTTCCCATCGCTCACGGGGATGGCCGCTACGTCTCTGGCCTGACGGTGAAAAACGCTTCGGAACTCGATGGGCTTCTTTTGACCTACTGTGATGCCAACGGAAAGGTCACGAAAGATTCCAATCCTAATGGCAGTGATTTTGCCATTGCTGGAATTACCAACCGAGCCAAAAACGTGTTTGGCCTCATGCCTCACCCTGAGCGAGCCACGGATTTACGAAGTCACCATGGCAAAAAGCTCTGGCAATCTTTACTAACCCATTTGAACAGGGGAAAAGCCTAAATGCGCATTCCCGACACACAACCGGCCACTCAAGAAATTGCCCGAGCTCTTGGGGTGGGAATCGACGAATACCAGCACGTCTGTAGAAAACTGGAAAGGCCTCCCTCTTTTGCGGAACTTGGAATTTTCTCTGCCATGTTCAGTGAACACTGCAGCTACAAATCGTCAAAACCGCTCCTTCGCCGCTTTCCCACTAAAGGGAAGCGAGTCCTTCAAGGGCCAGGTGAAAATGCCGGTGTTTTGGATATTGGAAAAGGCTGGGCGATTGCTTTTAAAATGGAAAGCCACAACCACCCTTCCTACATTGAACCGTTCCAGGGTGCCGCCACGGGCGTTGGCGGAATTTTAAGAGATGTTTTCACCATGGGAGCCCGACCCATTGCCGCGATGAACGCCCTATTTTTCGGCTCTCCCGAATTGGAAAAGACCCGGCAGGTGGTGCGCGGAGTAGTTAAAGGAATCGGCGATTACGGCAACTGCTTTGGAGTGCCTACAGTTGCTGGGCAAACCCTCTTTCACAACTGCTACAACTTTAACCCCTTGGTAAATGCCTTTGCCCTCGGGCTTTTAAAATCCGAAGAGATCTTTCGGGGCAATGCCTCTGGAATCGGAAACCCCGTCGTCTACGTTGGTGCAAAAACCGGCCGCGATGGGGTTCACGGGGCTTCTATGGCCTCAAAAGAATTTTCGACGGAAGCGGAGCCCGATCGTCCTACGGTTCAGGTAGGCGATCCGTTTACGGAAAAGCTCTTAATGGAAGCCACGCTCGAGGCCATGCACCTTAAGCTGATCGTGGGAATTCAAGACATGGGAGCTGCAGGACTTACCTCCTCTGCCTTTGAGATGGCCGACCGTGCCGGAACTGGCATGGAGATGAACCTGGATAAGGTTCCCATGCGAGAAAAAGGGATGAGCGCCTTTGAGCTACTCCTCTCCGAATCGCAAGAGCGCATGCTGCTCGTTTGCCTTCCTGAAAACCTTCAAGCTCTGACTAAAGTGTTTGAAAAGTGGGAACTTCATTCAGAAGTCATAGGCCAAGTGGTCGAAGGACACCGGGTAAAGATTGAGAAAAATGGCGAAGTGGTTGTCGACCTTCCGGTAGAATTGGTCACCCAGCCACCCATGGCCAGCCGCCCCAAAGTGATTCCTTCCGATTTAAAGCAACGTTGGTTTGTTGATCGCAATCGATTGTTCACGGGAACTTTAGAGAGCAAATTGGACCTATTACTCTCCGATCTTAATTTTGCGGACGTTCGCCCCATAGTTCACCAATACGATTCGATGGTGGGCAATCGCACCGAGGGCGGAACATTTGACGATGCCGCAGTCCTTCGTTTGCGAGACATTCCCGACACCAATTGGAAGTTAGCGCTTACGGTCGACTGTAACCCCAGGGTCACTTGGCTCTCTCCGCGCGAAGGCGGACGACGAAGCGTTGCTGAAGCGGCGGTAAACCTGGCCATTATGGGAGCTGAGCCCATCGGCATTACCGATTGCCTTAACTTTGGAAGCCCGGAAAACCCCGAAGTGATGTGGCAGTTTGAAGAGGCCATTGAGGGAATTTCGGAGTGCTGTGAAGCACTCAAGATCCCTGTTATTTCCGGGAACGTCAGTTTTTATAATGAGACGGATGGAAAACCCATTTATCCCACCCCGGCGATCGGGATGGCAGGCCTAATCACGGATACGACACGGGTTCCAAAGACCCATTTTACAAGCACTTCGCATGAAATTGCGTTGGTTGGACCCATAGTGGGCGGCTTAGGCGGCAGCGTATTTACCAGCCTCTGGTTTAAAAGAGAGTGCGGCCAACCGGAAGAGACCGATCTTCCGATGCTGCTGAGAATGCTAAAGTTTGCGGAGCGCTTACGAAAGACAAAGCATAATTATTCCATCCATGACATTTCTGATGGTGGTTTGGTAACTGCACTACTCGAAATGGCGTTTCATGCCCCTCATAGAGAGATGGGCGTCACCCTTCAAATTCCGCCAGGTGCCGACCTCGACCAATTTTTATTTGGGGAGACCATTCCCCGTGTAGTGATGGCTTTTGAAAGTGAATACCGAACCGAAATTGAGACGATTGCAAATCAGGCCGGGACTACATTCACGGTGATCGGCGAGACGAACGACGAGTCCAAGCTGCAGATTCTCCAAGGCGGGCTGGTGACGACCGAACGACCACTAAGTCCCATCCGCACGGCGTGGGAGAATCGCTGGAAACCCTGCTTCGAGTAGGTTTGACTCGGGCAGAATCGATTTTACGTATAGAAAAGAGCGTCTGGATATGTGCGCGATTTTTGGAATTATTGGAACGGAAGAGGCCTCCCACTTTACCTACCTAGGCCTGCATGCGCTTCAACACCGTGGCCAAGAAGGGGCCGGGATTGTGGCTACGGACGGAAAGGTACCCCACGTTCATAAACGGATGGGGCTCGTGGGCGATATTTTTTCCTCTGACGTACTGGCTCGACTTCCAGGATCGATGGCCATCGGACACACTCGTTACTCCACCACTGGGGGAAACAGCGTAGAAAATCTCCAACCGCTTCATCTGAAGTCTTCCTTGGGTTGGGTTTCCATCGCTCATAACGGCAATCTAGTAAATGCAGCCACGATGGTGAAGGCTCTCGAGCATGAGGGGGCCATCTTTCAGGCGACAAGCGACACCGAGGTTATCCTTCATTTGATGGCACGTTCTCAACGGGCGGAACTTACCGACGCTTTGGTGACAGCCCTCCGTCAGGTAGAAGGCGCTTATTCTCTGTTGTTGATGAATGCAGAAAAGCTTGTGGTAATTCGCGATCCCATGGGATTTCGGCCAATGGTCATGGGCGAGATCAACGGCGGTACCGTATTTGCCAGCGAGACCACGGCCTTAGATCTGATTGGAGCTAAATACCTTCGCGAAGTTCACCCCGGTGAGATGATTGTGGTGAATTTTAATACTCCCACCGAGAGAAAATCATCCTTCCCATTGGCGAAACAAGAAGAACGCCGCTGCGTTTTTGAACTCATCTATTTTTCTCGCCCTGATAGCCAGGTTTTTGGACAAACCGTTCACTCAACCCGGAAGGCCTTAGGTCAGCAGTTGGCTATCGAGCAACCGGCGCACGCTGACGTGGTTATCCCGGTTCCTGACTCTGGAGTGCCAGCCGCCATTGGATTTGCCGCACAGTCGGGGATCCCTTTCGATATGGGAATTATCCGAAGCCATTATATGGGACGAACTTTTATCGAGCCCAAACAGTCGATTCGAAATTTCGGCGTCAGGCTCAAACTCAATCCCGTTTCAGAATGTGTACGTGGAAAAAGTGTTGTTATCGTCGATGACAGCTTGGTTCGGGGAACGACATCTAAAAAACTGATTCACCACCTGAGAGAGGCCGGAGCCAAAGAGGTTCACGCCCGAATTTCAGCGCCTCCCACAACCCATTCCTGTTTTTATGGAATCGACACACCGACAAGGAAAGAGCTTTTAGCCTCACACCAAACGATCGAGGATATTCGACGCTTTATTGGCGCAGATAGCCTGGGATATCTAAGTTTGCCAGGCGTGCTAAAAGTCGCCAACCGCCTAAAGTCTTCCGAAGGCGGTTACTGCCACGCATGCTTCTCTGGCGAATACCCAACAACGATTGGCTAAGTTTTTCCAACTTAGTGCAAAAAGGTACTAAGCACCTTTTTGCTTAGTATTTTTTTGTCGGCCGAAACCAGTAGCGATCAATGAGACCAAAAGTTACTATTCCAATCGGATATATTAATAAATTAGTGACCGAAAATGTGGTGCCAAAAATCCAACGTGCTACTGGATATCTCCAGAGTTGAGCCGGAATCCCAGTAATCTTAAAAAATTCAATTCCCAAACAGAATAATAGGGCGACTCGTCCCGTCAATGGGTGAGGCCTACCAAAAACAATCGCCACGATGAGGTATACGGCAGCGGCATAAAGTACATCGCTGATAACCAAGTAACTCATGAAATGGCGGGTTTGTATTGGTTGCAGTAAGAAGGCGGCCGATAAAACGACAACTAAGCCGATAAATAATCTTCGCATCGTTTAAGAATATCATCAGATTGATAATCTTTTTTTAAGAAAGCAAAAATGTACTTAGTACCTTTTTGCTTAACATGGCTGCGCCAGTAGGCAGATCTGAGACTCTCGGGCCTTACCGGCCCGAGAGATCAAAGTTTTACTGCTTTCCGAATACTTCGTACTGTTCGACGTGGAACTTTACGTCTGCGCGAATAGTGACGTGCTTCTTAAAGCGTTCTTCGAGCATTTCCACATGAGAGTGCTCTTCCTTCAGGATACGAGCAGCAACTTCGGGATTAGCAAACACCATGATATTGGGATTGGACTCGATGGCTTCCTTTTCAATCTCGCGGAAGATCTCAAAGCAGACCGTCCGTTTGCTCTTATGATACCCGCGACCTTCGCAATAACCGCAGCCTTCGGTAAGATAACGCACGAGATCTTCGTGAGTCCGCTTTCGAGTCATTTCCACAAGACCTAGTTCTGAGATCTTTAGAATGTTCGTCTTGGCTTTGTCTTCGCCCAAGGCATCTTGAAGGGCATGATAAACCTTTTCCCTATTCTCCATGGATTCCATGTCGATGAGATCGATGATGATAATGCCACCCACGTTGCGAATGCGCAGCTGGTAGGCAACCTCTTTCACCGCTTCTAGATTGGTACGTAAGATCGTCTCTTCAAGACTTTTACTACCGACATATCGACCGGTGTTTACGTCGATGGCCGTTAAAGCTTCCGACTGATCGATAAGGAGATAACCACCGGACTTGAGCCAAACTTTTTTCCCCAGTGCGCGAGAGATCTCAGATTCGATTCCAAAATGCTCAAACAACTGCGAGGGCCCTTTGAACAACTTCACGCGATCCTTCAACCGCGGCATAAATTGCTCAATGAAGGCAATCACGTTCTCGTACTCTTCTTCATTGTCGATAACGAACGAGTCGACATCGTCGGTGAAAAAGTCGCGTACTGTGCGCATGGCCAAAGAAAGATCTTCGTGGATAAGTGCAGGCGCCCGCTTCTTGCCAGACTCGCGCTTGATCTTCGCCCACATGCTCTGCAAGTAATCCGCATCGGCGCCGAGCTCTTTAATGCTCTTTCCTTCTGCGACCGTGCGAATAATGAAGCCGACCTCTTTTGCCTTAACCCGCTTCATGAAGATATCGCGCAGACGACGGCGTTCCCGATCGCTTTGAATGCGACGGGAGATACCCAAATGCTTTGTAGTCGGCATCAGAACCAGGTTACGTCCTGGAAGGCTGATGTGAGTGGTCAATCGGGCGCCTTTGGTTCCGATGGGTGCCTTAGCCACCTGGACCAAAATCTCCTGACCCTCTTTTAAAAGATCCTGAATATTGGCGCTTCCGCGCGGGCGGCGATTGCTTCGAAAATTGCGTCGGGGTGGGCGACGTCCGCTACTAGCCCCTTTGCGAGAGCTGCTACGACCGCGATCCCTGCCACCTCGGGCACCGGTTCCCCGACCTTGCGAGCTACGACCACGGCGAGGCTCTCCTTCACCACCACCGTCACGAGCCTGTTGCTCGTTATCACGGGGACGATCGTCCTGGGAGTCGCCTTCGTGCCCACGGGACTCTCCACGACCCTCGTCACGTCCACGAGGTTCTCCGCGACCTTCGTCACGTCCTCGGGGTTCGCCACGACCTTCGTCACGTCCTCGGGGTTCGCCACGACCCTCGTCACGTCCACGAGGTTCTCCACGACCTTCGTCACGTCCGCGAGTTTCGCCACGACCTTCGTCACGTCCTCGGGGTTCGCCACGACCTTCGTCACGTCCTCGGGGTTCTCCGCGACCTTCGTCGCGTCCGCCACGATTTCCGACGCGAGATTCACGCGGCCGTTGGTCTTTTGGAATATCCTTTAAGTCTTTTTCTTCAGCGACTGCGGCAGGAGCAACCACTTTTGTTGCAGGAACCTCCGCAACAACCACTGGTTCCGCCGGTTTAGCGGTCTCTTCTTTTTTGGAAGGCTTTTTAGGAGCTGCTTTGGCTTCAATCTTTTCTTTGGCAGCCACGACCGGAGTTTCTTCAACGGCCTCGTCAGCTAATTCGCCGTCTTCTCCCTCTTCGTCTTCATCGTCCTCAAGATCTTCATCGTCTTCGCCTTCCCAATCCTCATCAAGGCTCTGGCGTTCGTAACTTGGCTCTAATTCAGGCCAAGCAACTTCTCCGCCCTCTTCATCGACTTCGGCCTCTCCTTCAACAGGCGCGCCGGTTTTAGCTTTTACCGGCGTGGCCTTTTCGACGTTCTCCTTGGCTACCGGAGTTCCTTCCGCCTTTTCGCTGGCGGCCGCTGGGGGACGAGCCGCGGCACGGTGTTCCGATCGGCCACGCGGGCGGCGAGAAAATCTTTCCGCGTCGCGTTCCGCTTTTTCTTCCCGAACGGCTGTCTCCGCTTCCTCTTCGGCCGTCTCTTCGCTATCAGAATCAGAATCCGAGTCTTCATCCTCATCCATGTAGTCCACATCGCGGCCAAAGGGCTCATCGATGATGTCATCCACATAGAGGAACGCCGTCCGCTCAAGGCCAAGTTCCAAAAACGCAGCCTGCATGCCAGGCAACACTCGTTTAACGACTCCCTTGTAGACGTTTCCGACTACGTTCTTATCTTCTTCGCGTTCAATGTGAAGAGCTCGAATCTCTCCATCTTCCAAAATCGCTACGCGAGTTTCATAAGAACTCGCATTTACCAAAATCTGCTTGCTCATTAAGCATCCGCTCCAGAGAAAAAATTCTAATTAGCACCCTAAAATAGGGCCTTAAGACAAAAAATCTTTTAACCTCATAGAAGTACCACGGTAAGAAGGGTCAGACCACCCCAGAATTACCCAAAATGACCCAGTCGCGGCACGTCAAATCAATACGAGCCAACACAGGTAAACGCCTGTTATTTTAGTAGCTTTTTGCGAAGATGACTCGCCCGCCAGAAGGTCCCTTACAAACCACGCAGCTTCCCTTTTCTTTAATCTGGTCAAAAGGGACACACCGGATTGTCGCCTTAGTGTCTTCTTTGACCTTTGCTTCACAAGTGTCTTTGCCGCACCAATGCATTTGGTAGAAACCAGGTTGCTCTTCCAAACGCGTCTTAAATTTGTCGTATTCGTCTTCAAGAAAGGTGTGGTCTTTAAGATGCGTCGCGGCTTTTGCGTAGAGTTGCTTTTGAAAACTATCCAGATCTTCCAAAACCTCTTTTACAACAGAATCAATGGGAACTTGGCGCTTTTGTCCGTCGCGACGGGAGAGCTGAACTTGGTTGGCTGCCAAATCACGAGGACCCAGCTCCACTCTCAAGGGAATGCCTTGAATTTCCCATTCATTGAACTTGAAACCAGGACTCACATGATCCCGATCGTCCACTTTGCAAACTAGGTGTTTGGAAAGTTCGGCCTCAATCTTTCGGCACGCTTCCAACACCGGGCCGGGTTCTTTTCCTTTTTGAAGGATGGGAATGATAACCACCGGAATAGGAGCCGCCTTCGGTGGTATGACCAGCCCTTGATCATCACTGTGGATCATGATCAAAGCCCCGATAATTCGGGTTGAGATGCCCCAACTCGTTTGATGCACATACTGCTGCTGGCCAACACGGTTTTGAAACTTGATATCAAAGGCTTTGGCAAAACCATCGCCGAAATAGTGCGACGTAGCGGCCTGTAAGGCTTTCTTATCCTGCATCATCGCTTCTACACAGTAGGTCTGAAGCGCGCCGGCAAATTTTTCGCTGGGAGTCTTTTCGCCAGGAATTACGGGAATGGCAAAAATGTCGCGCAAAAACGTCAGATAGACGTCGAGCATTTTTAAGGTCTCTTTTTTGGCTTCCAAATCAGTCTCATGGCAGGTGTGGCCTTCCTGCCAAAGAAATTCCACGGTCCGCAAGAACGGCCGCGTCCGTAGCTCCCACCGCACAACGTTCGCCCATTGATTGATCAAAACGGGGAGATCGCGATAACTCTGAATCCATTTCGAGTACATCGCATTGATGATAGTTTCCGATGTGGGCCTCACCACTAAAGGCTCTTCAAGCAGTTTTCCGCCGCCATGGGTAACCACTGCGCACTGCGGAGCAAAACCGGCAACGTGGTCCTTTTCCTTTTCAAGAAAGCTCTGCGGAATAAACATGGGAAAATAAGCGTTCCGGTGCCCTGTGGCCTTAAAGGCCTTATTCAAATGCTCTTGTACCACTTCCCAAAGCGCGTAGCCGTTAGGGCGTAAAACGAGGCAACCGCGAACGGGACTTTGATCGGCAAGCTGGGCTTGCTGAATGATATCCAAATACCATTGGGAAAAATCTTGGGAACGGGGGGTGATTCTCTCTGCCATAACAACTTTCTAGTAATTTGAAACAGTCCGTCTTCGCTCAATGGCTACGCCGGACTAAAGTTTCTCTATTTCAGCCATTAAAAATTCAAGCATCTGGGCTTCAGGGACTTTGCCGATAGGTTTCCCTTTTTTATAAACCAACCCTTCGCCTTTTCCGCCGGCGATTCCGATATCGGCCTCCATCGATTCGCCAGGCCCATTTACTACACAACCCATTACAGCGATCTTGATGTTCTTTTTCATTCCCAGCGCCCGGCGTTCTACCTCTTCTGCCAGTTTATAGACGTCGATGTCGGCACGTCCGCAGCTAGGGCAAGAAATAATTTCCGGCGCATCGTTTTTCAATCCTAAAGACTTAAGAATATAAACGCCGGCTTTCGCCTCTTCCACAGGATCCGTGCTGAGAGAAACCCGAATCGTATCGCCGATTCCCGCCAGTAATAAGCTACCGATACCCACGGCG
>JAYVQZ010000490.1:0-3787 GCA_043776735.1 Deltaproteobacteria bacterium
GGGACTGCAGGAAATTCAATCACGAACTGCGGTGGGCAACGGTTCTTCGATTACCCTCCCGACGGATAAGGCGACTAAGGCAGAGGCGAATTCGACGCCCCCTACGGATCGGGCGCCCGCTTCGGAGAATTAGACGTTGCCGTTGGAAGCGGTGCTCTTTGAAGGAATTTAGCATCGACGTACTTCTGCCGAGCGCATCGAGATCCTGACGGCCCTTCGAGCCTCAGTCTCTATGTTGATCGAGTAGGAGGGGCCCTCACGGGCCCCGTCCTCTCACACCACCGGACTTGCGTTGTCGCATCCGGCGGTTTTCGTAAAAGTTTGTAACGTTAAATACCTCTGAGTTAGATTCACGATTCCCAGGGCCTTAAACCATTCCTGACTCATCGCTTCGTGCACGGCGGGAGTTTTCGATAAGCACCACCACCCTTTTGACGATTTGGCGGTAGTCCAAGCTCGCTCTTTTGGAACTCCTAGTTCAATGAGCCAGTTCGCAATCGAGCGATTCTTCTTTCGTTGCTTGAGGCGATAACACCGAAGTTTCCGCCGTATCCACTCGTCGAGTCTAACCAAATGATTCTTTACTAGCGCATAACGGTAGTACGTCACCCATCCAGTTAGATATTCGTTGAGTTGTTTAACTACCACTTCGAGACTTCGGCCCCGATTTCTTCGGGTTAAACCGCGAACCCGGTATTGCATTCGCGAGAGGCTTTCCGGGGCTATACCCAGTCTTCCTCCACCCAGTAAACGATGACCCAGGAACTTACGTTCCCAGACCGGTGCTACTGCGCTCTTCGCTGCATTTACTTTCAATCGCAGTTTCGTCTCTAGAAACCGGGTTATCGACGCCATCACTCGTTTCCCTGCCGCCTCTGACTTCACATAAATATTGCAATCATCGGCGTAACGAGCAAAGCGATGGCCTCTTCTCTCAAGTTCCTTATCCAGATCGTCTAGGAGTAGGTTCGAAAGTAACGGCGACAGCGGACCCCCTTGCGGGGTTCCCTCTACTCGTTCCGTTACTACTCCCTGCCTCATTATCCCGACATTAAGATACCGACGGATAAGTTGAAGCAGTCGCTTATCTTTCACCTGCCGCGCTAATCGCGACATCAAAATGTCGTGATTAACGCGATCAAAGAACTTCTCTAAATCCATATCCACGACGATCCCATATCCCTCTCGTACGTAGCGGGCGCCTTGTTGAAGCGCCTGATGGGCACTTCTTCCAGGACGGAAACCGAAACTCGATTGGGAAAACTGCGGATCTAGTATCGGAGTTAGGACTTGCAAAATCGCCTGCTGGATAAGTCTATCTGCCACCGTCGGGATACCCAATTGTCGTACCCCTCCACCTGCTTTAGGAATCATGACTTCCCTTACCGGTTTTGGCTGATAGCTCCCATCCATTAACGATTTAATGAGTTGTTCTTTGTTTGAGCGAATCCAATCGAACAACTCGTCGACGGTCGCACCGTCGATTCCTGCCGCTCCTTTATTGGATTTCACTCTTTTGTAGGCTTGATTTAGGTTCGCGGGTTCGCAAACCCTTTCCATTAGTTCTAACGTCAGGACTGGCTTCTTGATGGAGGCCGTAGATTCTGATTGCCGCTCCACGTGTTGTGCAGATCGGGTTCCGCCCTTTCCACTTTTACCGTGGCTTCGGTTGTGATTCCTACTTTGCTGCTGCCCTAAATCCATCGACTCCTTCAAGGCTCCTTCCTGCTTTACGAATTCGGACCTTCAGTCTTTCAAAAAAAAAACCTACTATGTCCTCTGCTGACTCCTTATTCGCCTTCAGAGAAAATTACTTCTCCCCTAGTCCGCATCTTCGGACAGCGATTAAGGTCTCCCGGGGTAAGACGTTGCTCCTTCATTAGGCCGTAGCGGATCTACCTATGCACTCTTCCGATCGATTATTGGGCTTCTCCGTCATTTGCCGGGTTACCCAGATGCATCGGCCTTATATCCGCTTCCTGTTCGTTACTGCCTAACTTTGCCTTCGGCTTCCTTCAGATCCTGGGTCACCCCAGACACCCTTGCCTCAGCTAGGGGTTCCGATCACTACGGCCCCCAAAGGACTTTCACCTCCTAGATCAACGCCATGCCCGGCGCACAAGTGGGTACCCGATTGGCTTAAGCCAACCGGGTACCGATAAGTCCTCTGTGTAGTCATCACAAAACACGGAGGTCTTATGACTAAGGTTAGGATCGATTATCGCGGCAAAAAAGTCTACGTAGGGATTGATGTGCATAAAAAGACGTATGCAATCTACTGTTTATGCGAGGGGCAAATGGTAAAGAAAGCGACGATTCCGGCAGTCCCGGTAGGTTTGGTTGAGTTGGTTAGGAAGTATTTTCCTGGTGCAGAAATCAACTCAGCGTACGAAGCGGGATTTTCTGGGTTTGCGTTGCATCGCGTCTTAATGAGTAATGGCATTAGAAATATCGTGGTTAACCCGGCCTCTATTGAGGTAGCGGCGCGAGATAAAGTCAAAACGGACAAGCGAGATTGCCAGAAAATCGCGGTGCAATTAGAAGCACGGCGACTTAAGGAAATTTTTGTGCCGAGCGAAGAGGTCGAACAGGAGAGATTACTAACTCGAACGAGAGAGCAACTGGTTAGTGAGAGAGTGCGTTTGGGCCAGCAGTTTAAGAGTCGACTCTATCAATTTGGCTACATTGCCTTCGACGATGAAACAGTGATGAGCCAAAGATTCATGGCTAGCTTTCTTAAGATGGAACTTGCGCCGCGATTGAAGTGGGCTTTGTCGACGATTAATCGGATCTGGGAGTTCGTAAATGACGAGATAAAGAGTCTTGAAAAAGAAATGGGCGTACAAGCGAAGGCGGATAAAAACGAAGAAGTGTACCGAAGTGTTCCGGGAATTGGACCCATTGGCAGTCGAACTCTGTCGAATGAATTGGGAGACATGAGCCAATTTCATAACGAACGAACTATTTTTAGCCACACGGGGCTAACGCCTTCGGAGTTTTCCTCGGGACCAAATCGTCGGCAGGGTCATATTACTCGGCAGGGAAGTGCACGACTTCGGTGGATCCTCATCGAGGCCGCCTGGCGAGCGATACGCGACGACAAAAAACTGGCGGAAGATTTTGAGCGCATCTCGCTCCGGCGAGGAAAAAAACGAGCTATTGTGGCCGTTGCACGGAAGCTAATTGGTCGCATTCGCGCTTGTTTTCGAAAGGGGCAAACGTATGAATTAGCATTTGGCTTAGCCGTACCCGGCTAAGCCAAATCGTTAGGATTTGGAAATCTTGAGAGGTGTCGGGAAACCACCAGTAACCTCAAAAGGCCACGACTTCGGAAGTCATCCAGTGCGGAGAGAAATACTCCAGCACGTCCCTCAGTGTGGAGCGTGGCAATGCTTTCAAAATCGAAAAAGAAACCTGTGGCAATCCCAAGGGGTTGACCACGAATGGCAGGTTGTTACGGAAAGCACATCTCAAGACGCCGAGTCCTACAAAGCCTGGCACATAACTAACCAGGCCGTATAAGAGGGCATGACAAAAACGAACACAGAGGCTCCTAGGGGGCCGGGCAAAGGTCTATTTTTTACCTTGCACTTTCACATGGCAGGATGACGGGGCTCTACTGAAGATCCACTTTCTGCATCGTCTTAATATTGTAATACCGGGGATTCGTCATCGAATCGGGAATGAGTCCCTCTTCAAACGCATTCTTCAGATCTCTTACCGCCTCGCGAATCGTATGCGTCGACTTGAAACCTAGCTCGCGTTCGATCTTCTGAGACGAGACTCG
>JAYVQZ010000491.1:0-3762 GCA_043776735.1 Deltaproteobacteria bacterium
GCGAGGCGTCATCGGTGAAATGAAGTTCGGGAGAATGTCGGACCTTTTCTGCAAGACCACGAATCACGGCAAACTCAAAAACCTGAGGAGTCTGCACCCGGTGAATCACCTGACGGTCCAAGGTTTCGATCACCCGTTCGTGTTCGATGCGCTTGAGGGTTTCCACCACAGGAACCACAGGAACCCAAGCCCCATAGGAACGGTTAAGAAGACAGTCTTTAATTCGCTGTAGAAACTCTGCCGAAAGGAACGGGCGGCAAGCATCGTGAATCAAAACGCGATCGGGGATCGGGTTTAAGGCCTCCACGGCCTCAAGGGCCAAAAAGGAACTCTCTTGCCGAGAGTCCCCGCCCGCAATTACGCGAATGAGAGTGGACTGAGGAACCAAGTAGGTGTCGATCATCTCTTCGGCGAGATTCACGAACTCTTTGGGCGCGGTAATGACCACCTGACGCAGGCATTTCATGCCCAAAAACGCTCGCAATGCGTGAATGAATACTGGCGCATTGCCCAAGATTTGAAATTGTTTGGGTACGGAATACGACTGGTCCGCACCGGACGCAGTAAAGCGCGACCCCACACCCCCGCCCAGGAGAATGGCATCCATGGTTAACATGCGTGTTTCGCTTTCGCGGCCCCTTGAGAGAAGCCTAAAGGATTTTCAAGTTCCGAAGATAGCTTCAAGCTCTTTCTCTACCTGTTCTTCCTTAAGATTCTGAGCCAAAGACAATTCTTTGACCAGAAGGGTCTTTGCTTGATCAAGAAGTTTACGTTCCCCAAACGATAGTTCTTTATCGTGCTTCAAGAGGAATAAAGCGCGCAAGACTTGCGCAATCTCGTGGACCTGTCCAGTGTGAATTTTCTCCATATATTCACGGTACCGGCGGTTCCAGGTCTGATGGTCAATTTCAGACGGCTCACGGTTACGGAGGATCTTATAAACCTCTTCCACCTGATTTTGCTGAATGATGGGACGCAAACGCTGAGAAGAGGTTTCAATGGGAACGAAAACTTTTTTAGGAGCTCCGTTGTCATGAATCTCTAAGATATAGAAGCGTTGCTTGTTGCCTGCGCCGAATTCTCTCTCTTCAATGCCTCGTACGACACCCACACCGTGGGAGAGATGAACTGCATTGTCGCCCACTTTGAATTGATACATCGTAACCCCGAATCAGTGAAAATTTTTGGAGAACTGCTTATACCATGAGTCAGGGGCGTTTGCATTATTGTTGATGGCAGAATTGACACACTAATGGGCTGCGTCAAAATTAACATTGTATAATCAAAAGGTTACAGGCCAAAAGAATCTGATATCTCCGCGATTGACCGAACGCATTAATTCTTTTAGGGTCCCACTGGGCGCTATGCAACCTATTAAGACCACTTTACCGCAGCTTTTGCTGGCCTCCAGCTCACCCCGAAGACGGCAATTATTAGAGGCTTTAGGCCTACCCTTTAGCGTTATCCGCGCTCAGACTGATGAAAAACATCCACAGATTGTCACCTTAACCGAGGTTATTTCTCAGAACGCGGTGGACAAGGCACAAGCGGGCCTTAAGACGCTGGCTGACAAAAAAGGCGTTGTGGTTATTGGAGCCGATACCCTAGTAGCCGTAGAAGGCCGGGTTTTAGGCAAACCCAAAGACCCCACCGACGCCGCTAACATGTTGAGATTGTTGTCGGGCCGGACTCATACGGTGATGACTGGGGTAGCCCTTGCCTCACAAGAACGCGGCTGTTCCGTTTTTGTCGAAACAAGCGAAGTTCTCTTTCGTCCTTTGTCGGAGTCAGAAATTAGCGGGTATGTGGAGACCAAAGAACCTTACGACAAGGCAGGAAGTTACGCCGTACAAGGGGCCAGCTGCCTCTTCATCGAAAAGATCAACGGCTCTTATACCAATGTGATGGGCCTACCCATGGAGCGTCTCCTCAAGGAGCTTGAGGCTTATACTGGGATTCCTGTTTTTCATTGGTTCCCCAAATGAATCAAACGCTGAGCGACGCAGCTCTGCGGTTGGAACAGGTGCGAACCGAAATTCGTCGTCATAGCCCGCACCCGGAAAAAGTTGAGATCCTAGGGGCCTGTAAAGCTCAGTCACCCGATCGCGTTCAAGCCTCAGTCGATGCCGGTCTTACTATTTTAGGAAACAACTATGCGCAAGAAGGAGTGGCCATTAGGGAGAAGCTGCCGCACTTCACCGGGGAATGGCACTTTATTGGACACGTCCAAAGCCGAAAGGCCAAAGAACTGATCAACTACGATTGTCTCCAAAGTGTGAGTCGCCTCACCGTTGCCCAGGAGCTCAACCGCCGTTTAGAAGGAAGCAAGAAGCCTCTCCACGTTTTGGTGGAGATCAACCTCGGTAACGAGGAGAGTAAGTCGGGGATATCTGCGGCGGAACTGCCCGCCTTTCTCGACGCAATGAGTGAACTCAAAAACCTAACCATCGATGGACTGATGGGAATGCCACCTCCCTTGCGTCCGATTGAGGCGCGCCGGCCGTACTTTAAAGCACTAAAAGATCTCTTTGATTCCCATGGCGCTGGAAAATGGCGCCGCCTTTCTATGGGAACCAGTGGAGATTATCCCGTAGCGTTAGAAGAAGGCGCCACCCTCATTCGCCTGGGCACCCTTCTTTTTGGCGAACGCCCTGCGAAATAAACCAGTTTGCGTCCCGGCTTTACCTACGTTTTTAACTCATGGTATTTTTGCTGGTAGCTATCTTCACCGCGCACGAATCCAGTCCATAAAACGATTTAGGAGATACCGTGAGTTCCCCCAATACAAAGCTTTCGCCCGTTGAAATCAAAACCAAAGAGTTCCGTCGCGTCATGCTCGGTTACGATCCCAAAGACGTGGTCGACTTTCTCGAGCAGATGGCTAAGGCTTGGGAGAAAAACCAAAAGCAGGAAAAAGAGCTCTTCGACAAAATTCAGACGCTAAACGACGAGATTATCCGTTGGCGGGGAAAAGAGAACGAGATTCAAAAACAGCGCGAGCGAGTTCAAAACGAAGCCCAAGAGATTCGGGATCGTGCCATCGCAGAATCGCAAAAAATTTACGCTGAAGTCGAAGAGAAAGCCCAAGAAGTCCGGCAAAAAACCGAAGAATGGTTGGAAAAAGTTCTCACCGAAGTGGAGGAGACAGAACGCCGTCGCTCGCACTTTCTTACGGCATTCCGCTCTTCTTTAGACGGTCACTACGAGCTGCTCAAAAAAGAAGACGCCCCTTGGGAGCCGCTGGCTGCGCATCTAGGAAATTTGTTGAAAGAGGGTTCGGCGCCGAGGGCGGGCGGATCGTCACACTAGTTGCCGGCACCACGGCTTTTCAAAAATCTACATTTTGCGCAATCGTAATATATTGAGGTTAGCCCTCTCGATAGATGAAAACATCGGCAGGTGCCCGGCCTTTTTTTGCTGAGATCTCCAATTCATCGACTTTGATTCCAGAGCCAATCCAATAATAGCGATAATCGCTTTGTGGGGAATCGACGATGGCATGAAGTGTCTTGCCGCCTATTTTCAACTCGATAACTGATGTAGAAGCAGCATCCGAAACACAGACCACTATCGCCATGGTTTTTTTAGGAAGGTGGATAGTTGAAGAGATGATTTTTTCAGTGGGGAGGAATCTTATGGGATCGGGAGAGTGCAAACGGCAACCCTGCTGGACGTTGTAACCTGGAAAACCAACCAAAGGAAAACAATAGCGTGTCGGGCTGATTATCGGAATATTGCGATAGACGTTGGCAATAAACGGAT
>JAYVQZ010000492.1:0-14889 GCA_043776735.1 Deltaproteobacteria bacterium
TGGTCGTCATGCCCAGGCAGCCAGCGCCCAACTCCTCATTAAGGATCACGTCTTCAGTCACGCCAAACCCAAGTCCTCCAAACTTTGAGGGGACGGCGATATTCATCAAACCGGTCTCCCAAGCCTTTTGCACCACTTCATGAGGAAACTCACCGGATTCATCGTACTTGGCAGCGACCGGTTTGATCTCTTTTTCCACGAAGCGGCGGACGGTTTCGCGGAGCGATTCTTGTTCTTCGGAAAGATTAAAGCCTAGCATGGCAATTGACCCCTTTTTTGGTGGAGAAAACATAAGAACAAAAGGGCGTGATTTCAATGTTTTTCAATTGAAATAGCTAACTTATGACTCAGGGCATCGTTGGCTATAGTGAACCCTGACTCGTCGGTCTCCCTATTTCATGCTAAAAAACGGCATGTCACAAAAAGAAAACCGCTGTGGAATGCTCATCATTCTTGATGGGTTTGGCATCAACGCAGAGACGAGGTTTAACGCTGTCACCCGCGCTAAGACCCCCTGCCTAGACTATTTAAAAAGTACCTATGCTCACTCGGAGCTGCAGGCTTCCGAATCTTTCGTGGGTCTTCCCCACGGATTTATGGGAAATTCAGAGGTCGGCCACCTTAATATCGGCGCGGGCAGGGTGGTTTACCAAGATTTTTCCCTTATTAGCAAAGCCATAGACGAGGGTTCCTTTTTCAAGAATCCGGCAATTTTGGGCCTCATGCAAAAAGTAAAAAAAGGGGGGCCGAGGGCTTCCCTCCATTTGATGGGGCTTCTCTCCGATGGCGGAGTCCATAGTCATGAGAGCCACCTCTATGCCCTTTTGCAATTGGCAAAGCGGGAAGGGATTGCGCGGGTGTGGATTCATGGGTTTATGGATGGACGAGACACCTCCCCCACTGCGGGACTTCACTACATTAAAAAATTGAGCCGATTTTGCATTGATGCAGACCTGGGCCGGGTGGCCACCGTAACCGGCCGCTTTTATGCTATGGATCGAGACAAACGGTGGGAGCGTGTGGAGAAGGCGTATCGCGCGATCGTCAGGGCGGAGGGCGAAGGTAAGTTTACCGATCCCGCAGGTTGGATAGAGCAGTCGTATCAGAAAAATGTCACCGACGAGTTTGTTTTACCGGGGGTGAACGCGGAGTATTCTGGAATTCAAGATGGCGACGGGGTTCTCTTTTTTAATTTCCGAGCCGATAGGGCTCGGGAGTTAAGTCGCGCGATGACCCAATCCGATTTTGAAGGCTTCACTCGACAGTTCTTTCCCACCTTAAGTGGCTTTGTTTGTATGACCCCCTACGATCAGAGTCTTCAATTAATCAGCGCGTTTGAAAAACCAAAAGTGCCGATGACTTTGGGGGAGATTGTTAGTCGTCAGGGATGGAAGCAGTTGCGGATTGCAGAGACGGAAAAATATGCCCACGTCACTTATTTCTTCAATGGAGGAGATGAGAAGGTCTTCGAAGGAGAAAAACGGGTTTTAATTCCCTCCCCACGAGAAGTGGCAACCTATGATCTTAAACCAGAGATGAGCGCTCCCGAACTGACGGAGGCCCTTCTCCGTGAACTGGCAAATGGCGATCTCAAATTTGTGGTCGTAAATTTTGCCAACTGCGACATGGTAGGGCACACGGGGAATTTGAGTGCGGCGACTAAGGCGGTTGAGGTTGTCGATCATTGCCTAAAAAAGATTGTAGATTGGGTGGAACATCACAAGGCCTTTGCCTTATTGACTGCCGACCACGGCAATTGCGAAAAAATGGTCGATGACGCCGGGGCTCCGTTGACGTCCCACACGCTATTTCCTGTTCCCTTGTATGTCATCGATCCCGAAGCAAAGAACTGCAATGTGAAAAAGGGAAGCCTCTGTGACATCGCTCCCACTATGCTGCAGCTTTGGGACTTGCCTAAGCCAAAGGAAATGACCGGACAGAGCCTTATTTAGCACTGCGATATTGGGAAGCAATTGTGGCAACCTTGGGCCGTCAACCAAAGCAGTCCAACGACATTAATGCATTCGCTCGCCTACAGGTTGCCGCGTCGCTGAGGCTCTTGGCATGACGAGAATAGTGGCGGGCCACCACCGCGGTGGCTTTACCGAGGTAATAGGCACCGACGTGCGCACAATTAGTCCCCCATCGCGAACTGAGAAAAATACTGGCGGAGTCCCTCTTCCATATCGCCGTTGCCCATGTGAAGCATGGAATCTATGCAGCTCGGGCCGCCCGAGGGGAAGATAGCGCGCAACGAGGGCGCAAAGTTCGACAAGTATTGTCTGACAGCAATTTCATCGGGATCCAAAAAAACAACCTGGCTGCCCTCATAGTCTTCCGTGCCTTTGAGATAGGTGATGGACAGGTAACCATCGTTGATGATTTCCCCTCCCCGGCGTTGCTTGACCGAATCCCAGGATTCCGAATTAAATCGCTCAGGGCTGATACTTAGAAGACTGACATGACTGGCCTTGTTTTCTGGATCGGGAAACCGGTGGCCATCTGAGGCGGGGTCAAACTTCATCCGACGAACGTACATGGAAGCCAAAGCATCGCTTGGAGCCTCTATCCACAATCGTTCTAACCGAGTGACCGGGGTGAGCCAAGGGGCCATCAGCCTTGCAACGCCAGCGTCTCCTTCTTCGACAAATAAAATTGCTAATGACTCGTAGGGTGGTTTGGAGGGAAGAGAGAAATTTGATGTCGGCTCTTTGGACCATTTCGCATTTTGGGTAAGAAGCTGGTGTATCAGAACCAAGAAATCCTCCGGAGACTTTTCATTGGTTACCAAAGTTTTAATCTCGGCAATTCCTTTGGTGAGCCAATTTCTTCCAGTGGTCTTTCCCTGATAATGACGGAGAACCCCCGTATCTCTAAAGTAGAGCGGACCCAGGCGTCGAAAATCTCTGTCGGAGAAATAGCGAACTTCAGGTTCTGACAATCGGGGAAGCTTTTCTTTAAGGCCACGTCCCAACAACCGTTGCTCCAAAGGCAAACCACTGGGGCCATCGGGATGCACACTTACCATGAGGTGAATCTCTGGCGCGGTTTCCCAAGCAGTCTCATCGAATGTCGTGACTAAAATCACGGTCCTCTCGCCATTAAGGATAGTCTTTAGGTCTTCGAGTAAGGCGGGACCGCTGTCTCCATTAAAAACTCCGTGCTTGGTGTAAATCTTTAGTGCCAGATCAAAGGCGGCTTTGAGAAGGGCCTCAGCTTTGTTGTGATTTCGTTTAAAGATTGAAGATTGGGGATAGAGCCAGCTCTGCCGGCCATTGCTGTGTTCGGTGACCAGTCTCGCATTGCCGGGTACCCCGTTTTGAAAGGGGCAGGGTCGGATTTCAAAAACGCTATAGCGGCTTCCCCGGTAATGAAGCGTCCGCTGACTGACGAGGGAAACGGTGCCTTCTGACCCGAGGGTGGGGCGAGCGATAAATAGGAAAAAAATAAAGAGAACGCCCGTTGATGTAACTACTTGGAATCTTGTTTTATTTGGCGCCATTGTTTGTCCCTGTGAAATCTCCGGCATCCTAGCAAAAACCAACGTTAAATAACACGTCGAGTTATTTAGCCGGGGTAGCGATAAGATTGGCCGCGACGCGTCTATGAGAAGGACTCTTCTTACTTCTCGACTCGGGTTATAATTAAGTGGTTCCGTCCTCCAACTCCTCAACCCATCCGGTCACCTTATGTCGTCAGGAAAACTGGGCGAGCTTCTCGTCGCTCAAGGGATTATTTCTCAAGCCCAGCTGAAATCCGCGCTGGATCACCGTGCGCAAAAACGCGGGGGACGCCTTTCTAGCAGTTTAGTGGCCCTCAGCCACGTGAACGAGAAAGTCCTGGCCACCTTTCTTTCCAAACAGTATGGAATTCCTGCCATCGCGCTTGATGAAGTACAGGTGTCTCACGAGTTAATGAAACTAGTGCCCATCTCCCTTTGCGAAAAACATGGGTTAGTCCCACTAAGCCTCGAAGGAAATCGATTAACCATCGCCATTTCAGACCCCACCAACGTTGCCGCTGTCGATGACGTGCGGTTTCTGTGCAACCGCGATGTGGCGGTTTATATCGCTACAGAGTCCTCAATTAAGGGGTTGCTTGAACGTACCTACAATCGGGTTGGAGGGACGATCGATAACTCCTATACCAACAACCTAATGGCCAGCGATTCTCTCGATGTGGAGGCAGTCAGCGGCGCCCCTACCATTGAGATCGGAAAAGAAGCCGATAGCGTCGACGTGGACACTGAGCGGTCTGGGGAAAAGCCCGTCATCAAACTTATAAATAAAGTTTTAGTCGAAGCAATCCGACGTAAGGCCAGTGACATTCACATCGAGCCGTATGAGCAGATGGCGCGGGTGCGATTTCGAATAGATGGGTCGTTGCATGAAGTGATGAAACTTCCCGCAAATCTGAAGACGCCCACACCTGCCCGAATCAAAGTCATGGCCCAGATGGATATCTCTGAAAAACGACTGCCTCAAGATGGTCGTATTCAAGTGCGCACGAAAGATCGCAAGATCGACATTCGGGTTTCCACATTGCCTACGATTTACGGCGAGAAAGTGGTAATGCGACTCCTAGATCAGGGAACCAGTGTTCCCGATCTCATTGGAATTGGTTTTGAAGAAGACCAGCTCAAACTTTTTGCCAAGGCGGCTCGCCAGCCATACGGGATGATTCTCGTCACTGGCCCCACCGGTAGCGGTAAATCGACTACACTTTATGCGGCACTTTCCGAACTCAATACATCCGATGTCAATATATCCACCGTTGAAGACCCTGTTGAGTACAACATTGCCGGCGTAAATCAGATTCATGTCAAAGAGTCGATAGGCCTCACTTTTGCCACCGCTCTGCGCTCCCTTTTACGGCAAGATCCTGACGTGGTGATGGTGGGAGAGATCCGAGATCAAGAGACGGCTGAAATTGCAGTCAAAGCCGCCTTGACCGGTCACATGGTTTTTTCCACGCTTCATACTAATGATGCGCCAAGTACTATTACCCGTCTGCTGCATATGGGAATTGAACCATTTCTTATCACCGCGGCGCTCACTTTAGTTCAGGCCCAGCGCCTCGTGCGAGTGATCTGTACTAAGTGCAGCAAGCCTGATCCCAAGGTGACAAAAGACATGCTGATCGAGGCCGAAGTGCCCGAAGCATGGCTGGGATCGATGAAAGCCATGCGTGGAGTCGGATGCGATTACTGCGGCGGAACCGGTTACAAGGGGCGCCAGGGAATTTTTGAAGTGATGTACCTCACCGAGAAGATGCGAGATCTCATTGTGAAGGGGTCCAACACCGATGCCCTTAGGGTTCGAGCGATACAAGAAGGGATGACGACACTTCGTCAGTCAGCCTTGCTTAAGCTTTATCGGGGCGAAACGACGTTAGAAGAGGTTCTTAATAATTCGCGTCCTGACGGAGACATGATCAAATCATGATGACACTTCCTCAGTTATTAAAAGCAATGCTTGAGCACGGCGCCTCCGACATGCACATTACCAGTGGAGCTCCCCCCACTTATCGAGTTCATGGTCATATTCTCAAAGCGAAAATGAATTCGCTTAACCCCGCAGACACCAAAGAGCTCTGCTATGCGGTTCTAACGGATTATCAAAAAGCGATTTTCGAAGAGCAAAAGCAGATTGATTTTTCTTTTGGCATTCGCGACCTCGCCCGATTTCGAGGCAATGTCTACTACCAGCGCGGTGCCGTTGCTGGTGCTTTTCGCCACATTCCCTTTGATATTCCTAGATTCGCTTCGTTGGGTTTGCCTCAGTCAGTCGACACCCTA
Source organism: Deltaproteobacteria bacterium (assembly GCA_043776735.1). Taxonomy (GTDB): domain Bacteria; phylum Bdellovibrionota; class FAC87; order UBA2466; family UBA2466; genus JBGSST01. Next base: position 5,798 of record JAYVQZ010000492.1, read on the forward strand.
ATGCGCAAGCCCCGGGGGTTAGTCCTGGTCACAGGAGCCACCGGTAGCGGAAAATCAACCACGTTAGCTTCGATGGTGGACTGCCTAAATAACGAAGAGCACCTGCACATCGTCACCATTGAAGATCCCATCGAATACATTCACTCGCATAAAAGTTCTATCGTGAACCAACGAGAAATTGGTCAGGACGCTAGCAACTTTGCTCAGGCTTTAAAAGGCGCGCTTCGCGAAGATCCGGATGTGGTTTTGGTGGGAGAAATGCGAGATCGGGAAACGATTGAAACCGCCCTCGTCCTTGCCGAAACCGGACATCTCGTGATGAGTACCCTACATACCAATAGCGCCGCACAAACTATTACCCGCATGGTTCAAGTCTTCCCCTCGGACTATCAGGATCAGATTCGGCTTCAACTTTCCATGGTGCTTGAGGGAATTCTGGTTCAAGCTCTGCTTCCTCGCGCAGACGGGCAGGGTCGAGTTCTGGCTATTGAACTAATGGTGCCGAACGCCTCGATTCGAAACTTGATCCGTGAGAATAAGCTTTTTCAGATCCCTTCAGCAATGCTCGTAGGTCAAGAATTGAGTGGAATGACCACGTTTAACCAAAGCCTTTTAAATCTTGTGAAAAGAAAATTGGTTACGGTTGAAGATGCCTTGGAAGCCACGCCCGATCCCGATGACTTAGTAAGAATGCTTTCCGATCTGCAACGACGGGCATCTTAACAATTCCTGGTCTGCACTTTTTTTAACTCTCCTGTTTGAGATTACCCTATGAGATTTCAATACTCCGGAGTCACGCGCCAAAAAGAGTCCGTCAATGGTGTGGTGGAAGCTGCCGATGAGGTCGAGGCACGGATGAAGCTCCGGGCGATGCAGATTCGCCCCACTCGAATTGGCATTTCAAAGGGGAAGGCGTTTGAGTTTGACTTCAAAAAAATGATTTCCATGGGCATGGGCAGCTCCATCAGCCTAAAGGGATTGATGCTGTTCACTAAACAGTTCTCCTCCTTGCTGGACTCTGGCGTGCCCGTGGTGCAGTGCTTAGACATCCTAGCCCAACAGGAAACTCAGCAACGGTTTAAGAAGATTCTTACCACCATCAAAAATGACGTGGAGGCAGGTTCCGGTTTAGCGGAGTCGATGGGCCGGCATCCTGGCGCTTTTTCTCAGTTCTTCATTCGCATCGTCGAAGCAGGTGAGGTCTCCGGTACACTCGACAAATCAGTTCGGCGGGTTGGTCTTCAACTTGAAAAATTAGGTAAGATTAAGTCTAAAGTCGTAGGCGCCTTGCTCTATCCCATTATTACCGTAGTTGTGGCCGTTGTGGTGCTGGGGTTTTTGTTGGTTAAGGTGATTCCGGAAGTGTCAAAGCTCTATGGCGAGTCCAATGCCGATTTGCCAGAGTTGACCCAGTTGGTCTTGGGGTTCTCGAAGTGGTGCCAGGATAGCTATGGCGCTGTTCTCGCAGGTGGTATTACGCTGGTTATTGGTTTTAGCGCCCTCCTAAGGGTACCGTCTTTTCGCCAAGGTTGGGATAGGGTAATTGTTCGAGTTCCTTTATTTGGCGCGCTTATCCGCAAAGCCTCCATTGCTCGATTTACACGCACGCTTGGCACCTTAGTCGCCAGCGGCGTGCCGCTCTTAAGTTGTTTTGAAATTTGCGTCAAGCTCACGGCAAACTTTGCCATCCGAGATATTCTTTCGAAAACAGCATTGGCGGTTCAAGAAGGAAAGACGATCGCCCAAGGATTAGCCTTAGGCGGGGATCTCTTTCCTCCTATGGTTATTCACATGGTCAATATTGGGGAGATGTCAGGAAAACTAGATGAGTTGCTAAATAAAGTTGCCGACATTTATGACGATGAAGTGGACGACGCGGTTGGGGCTCTCACCGGACTCTTGCAGCCGCTGCTAATTATCGGTGTGGGTCTCATGGTCGCCTTCTTACTGATAGCAATGTACATGCCGATCTTCCAGCTGGCGGAAAAGGTTACCGGGGGCTAACCATGATGAGCCGCACGCTCAAAAAAGGACTCCAGTTTTTTGGTGTTGGGGTTCCTACGGCGCATGGATTTCGCGATGCCCTCCATTGGTTGTTAGTGGCTCGTCTGGGATTTCTTTTTGCGATCCTAGCGGTACTCGTGCTTCGCCAGGTTCTTTTTCCGCAGGCGACCGATCCCTCCTCGTTCCTATTAGCTTACCTTTTGGTCGGAGCAGGATTTCTTTTTAACCTCACGCAGTGTTGGGTATTGCAGCGGGTTCCTCCACGTTGGTGGGTGGCAGCCTTCCAAATTATTTTCGATGTTTCCCTTACGACGCTCTGGATCCTCTCTTCTGGTGCCAAGGAAACCATCTTTGCGCTGATCTTTCTGATTCAAATTCTTTTTAATTCACTGATCCTTTATCAAAAGGGAGCTATTGGAACTGCGGGTCTGGCCTGTCTAGCCTTCGCTGTTGTGGTTTACCATTCCCCTCAAAGTGGTGGCGTCTTAGCCTGGGGAATTTACTCGACACTTTTTCTGCTATTGGGGCTCATTGGAGGTTATCTGAGCGAGGAGCTCGTTCGTATGGCTGAAAAGCTCCATGAAAAAGGGGAGTCTATGAAACGGCTCGTAGGTGAGCATGAACAGAAACTTAAACAACACGAAAAACTCGCGGCGGTAGGACAGCTAGCCGCCGGAATTGCCCATGAGATTAGAAATCCGCTGGCTAGTGTAAGCGCTAGTATTGAACTCTTGCGCGGCTCCCCACCTGAAACTTTGGCCTCACCAGAAAACCGAAAGCTCATGGAAATTGCGCAAAAGGAGATGGGCCGTCTCAATCGGCTCATTACCGAATTTTTAGATTTTGTAAAACCAGAGCAAATCTCGCCGGTGCCTATCGATCTCACCAGCCTGCTGGGGGAAATCGTGCTTGCTTCCAAGGTGATGAAGGAGGCCAAGGACCGCATTGTATTTAACGAAGAGTATAGCGAGGCCATCGCTGCTGGGCATAACGGCAAGATCAGACAGGTCGTATGGAATCTCGTAATGAATGGAATTCAGGCGATTCCAAAAGAAGGCCTTCTCAAAGTCGGGTGCCAAACGCAAGCAGACAAGGCAGTTTTTTGGGTGGAGGACAACGGCGTGGGTATGAAGCCTGAAGTTCTAACTCACTTATACGAGCCTTTCTTTACTACGAAAGACCGGGGAACCGGATTGGGTTTAGCAACGGCGTACAAGATTATCGAGGCCCATCGGGGCGATATTAAAGTGACGTCTACCGAAGGTCGGGGCACTCGGGTTGAAGTCACACTACCTAGGTCGTGAAATGAAATCTGTAGTCTATTGTTTTTTTCTAATCTTTTTGGTGATGGGCGCTTCACTTAGGGCCACACCTCTATCGGATGAGGACCTTGAGTTCGAACGGGAGACGTTGGTGGGGACGACAAAGGAGGCACAAACGGCCAGTCTTTCGGTCCATGCCCGTTTCGATGCGGCTTACTCTGGGGGGGAGCCAACTGTTCAAGGCTTTTCCATTCCCCACTTTTACTTAGGAGTGGATGGCGTTGCTAACCCTAGCATGACCTACCGGCTTTCTATTGGTCCCAGCCGAGAGTTTAGTTCTACTTTGATCCCTCAGATGGTTCCTACCGAGGCTTTTTTTAAGATTACCAGCGTGGCCGTTTCTGAAATCAGCGAAAAACCCAGCTTGGGTGTTCAGTTGGGAATGTTTTCTCCTGCTCTCAATCCTTGGTGGACACCAGATCTCGGTGATCTTTGGATTCCTGAGTTCTTCGTCGGACAGAGGCAGCTGCTCTTAACCCGCGATATTGGGGTGGAACTCTCTGCCAATCCCATTCCCGATCGGCTGCAGGTGACAGCTGGATTTTTTAACGGGAACGGAGTTTTTGGATTTAACACTAACAACTCTCGAGCCGTAACGCTGTTCACGCGCTTCCAAGTCCCTATCGGGGAGTGGCGTTTATCCGTCGGCGGCGGCGGTTTTAATTTTATCCAAGGTAGTGCGGGCTCAACCAATTACCGAAGTCACTGGATTGCCAATCCTTTTATCAACGCTGAATGGGAGCCAATGTCACTTAGCGCGACAATATAGGGCTGGTGGGGGAGCTTCGACGATATAAGCCAAAAGAAAAGGCCCAAAGGCTACGTGGCTTCGCTGCGGCTGGGGCATCCCAGGCTTCAGATCTTTGGTCGTTATTTGAATCTAGCATCAACGCCAAGTGTGGGTGGCTTTCTTCAGGAACTTCACACCGGATTTCTTGCCCACCCTCTGCCTCATTTCGATCTCTTTCTCTATTATATTTCTCTACGCGGCAGATCAGCTGGAGTGGAGAACTCGGTCAATTTACGGGCGCGCTTTTCTCTTTGAGGGCGTGCGTTCTTCCATTCGAATAAACGCCTGTCCCGATGGGCAGAGGTCATTTAAAAAACAGGTCTCGCATTTTGGTTTTCGGGCCTGGCAAATCCTCCTTCCATGCATAATCAAAAATCCGTTGACGGCAGTCCACCAGGGTTGAGGAATTAAATCTCTTAGCTCAAATTCAATCTTCACTGGGTCGGATTGTCTTGCCCAACCCAATCGGTTGCTAACTCGTCTCACGTGGGTGTCTACCGCAATCGCTGGAATATCAAAGGCCTGATTGAGTACGACACTAGCTGTCTTCCTCCCCACCCCGGCCAGTGTCGTTAGGGCATCAAGATCACCGGGAACCTCTCCGCTGAACTTTTCTACAAGATCTTGGGAGGTCTTCTTGATGGCCTTGGCTTTCATCCGATAAAAGCCGCATGATTTTACTAACCGTTCTAATTCCTCAATCGGCGCCATTCCCATTCGTTTTGGGTCAGGGTACGCAGAAAAAAGGGCTGGCGTAGAGCGATTCACTTGAGCATCCGTGCATTGTGCGGAGAGGATTACTGAAATGAGAAGTTGAAACGGACCTTGGTAAATGAGCTCAGTCTTAGGCGTTTTGTAGTAGTCGGTCAGCCTGTGGAATACAGTCTCAATCATGGTTTGCGAGACATGCAGCTCTTTTTGTTTTTTCATTCTATTTTTTTGGAAAGCTTATTCGGTTAAACCAACGGGCTCCCCTGGGGCAACCTCTTTGGTCTTGTGACAAGACAAGGTACTCCCGTGGAGGTGGCATAAAAAAGGGCGAATTTCCTTGTTCCTGTCTTTTAGGTAAGTCACCTTCACTGCGATATTTTCTTTCGCATTCCACGATTTTACTTCCGTAACGGCAAGGGGGCCTAATTCGGTTTCTAATCGAGAGAGGGCTTTATCCGCTGCCCCTCTTAGGTCATCGGCTTTCCATTCCCGAGTTTCCCCGCGATGGCCGGCGCCTCCTCCTGATCCTTCCCCAGGATCTCCGGGTGGAGTGTTTGGCTTTTCTTTGTCACAGGCGGAGCCAAGTGTAAGCAATGAAAACAGGAGAAACGGAAAGAATTTACTCTTCATGGCAGTCCATGGCGGCGCCGTGGTAATGGCAAAAATATTTTGCGGTCTTCTTCGCTTCGTTTTCTGTATAGGAGAGGGCCACTTTGGCGCTCCCGGCTCTTCCCCGCGCTACCTCTAGGCCGGTAACACTGTCATAACGGGGTTCTTTATAGGTACGCAGGAAGTCTTCTGAGGCAATGGCTAGCGAGCGACGAAGCTCCAGCACTCCAAAAGGCTCCGCAGCAATGCTAATTAAGGGAAAAAAGAGCGCAAGAGATGCAGCAATCCGCATTTAAATCCTCCGTGGGGTACCGCTGTAGGTACTTCACGGAAAATCTAATTGCAAATACTTTGCATAAAAAGCGCCAATCTAGTGCCCCGAAGTCCAGGTGTCCTGGGTAAGTTTGGGGTTGAACTGGGCCGATTTAAGGCAAAGTACCTTGGACTCATATTTGGTAATGAGCCGCTGATTCAACCCTTTCTCGGACAATTTCTTTAGTTCTTCTTCCGTTAATTCTTTGCCTAGGTAAAGGTGGTCTTTTTGAAAATAGCCAATCCCCTTTCCTAAATTTCGCAGACGCGAGGCGCGAACTAAGGCGTAAGGATAATAATGGGTTACTGGTAGAACCACTTTAAGTGCCCGAAGCGAATGGCTGGCAATAAGCGCTGATAGGGAAAGGGTTGTCTTTTGGTTCTCCCCCTCGGCGTTTTTAAAGGCTAGATCCTGATTTGAAGAAACGACCGTAATGGCTTCTAGGTCATTGGTTGCCGTATCCCAGCCTTTGGGAAAGAAGGAATCGGAGCGCTGGTCTAGAAAATACCCTTTCGGGAAAACACTCTCAAATCCCACAGGGGTCTGCCGCACGCTCTTGGTTATTGAAAAAGCCGATGGAGTCACCTTTTCCCAGATCTTGGATCCGCCTATAAAGTTTGCGGTATTACTTCCGTAGCCCAGCGAGAACGAGAGCCGTTGTCCCACCGGGCGTATCATGAGCCGGAGTTTATCGCCGTTTAGTGCCTTCTTGCTCTCCAGGCTTAAAGGCGCTTTCCACGAGATCCCGGTTTCTGGGTCGACCAATTCCACATTATCAAAAAGCAGCGGAAGCCCTTGGGCCAGAGGATCTTGCACGTAGTTCTCTTGGTTTCCGAAATTCAGGGGAATCTCTTTCGACAAGAGGCCACAAGGGTTCAGGCTGTCTATAGGCACGTTCACTCGATAGTTTTCTATCAGAGAAACTTTCAAAAAATGTTTTTTCCACTCGGCAAGTGTGGCATTCCACTTTGCCAAATCGGAGGCAATTTTTTCAGGACTCTGGGTAGCTGGCGGCGCACCTTTTAGGACCTCTTCTCCTAGTTTTGGCTGCGTGAGGACGACGTCCACGGTTGAGGAGAAGTAGTGGGACTCATGAATGGTCACCGGTTGGTTAAAATCTGCTTTAACCCGGCTGACCACATTGCCCACCCCTCTTGTGAGAATGCTCACCGCGTCTTTGGAAGTCCCGCGTTCAATTTCGACTTTAATCAGGCGATCGTTTTTGAGGGGAAGGGCAGAAGGGCGTTGGGGAACCTCTCTTTTGGTCACGCCCTGTGTGGTTTCTTTGATTTGCGCTCTTAAAAGCTGTGAGCGTAGAGGAACCGGATTTTGGGCAGGTGCCTCCCCCATCAATCGAATGGGCAGAAGGCTGGAAAAAAAACAGATGAGACAAAGCAGCGAAATCTTTTTAGGATGGTGGTTCATCGTACGCTCCTGAAATAGTTTTCAGTCTCTTTGGCAAAAAACGACGCGCATTGTCAAAATCAAAATCACTTTTTCTCCTTCTTCCTCATTAGTAGCCGCGAATCCATTGGCATAAGCGCTCCCCCCAAAATAGGAAGCGCGTTGCCTGCGTCGTCGCGATAACGTTACGCATGGTGTCACGTAAATGTTTGCATCACCGCCAGGAATCACTTTTAGAGAATGGTCTGAAAGAGAATCTGAAGCTTGGTGAGGCCTCACAGGGAGAGATAGTATGTATTCCGCATTAAGTATGTTGGTTCTCACGGCGTGGTTCACTGCCACGGCGCAAGAGATTCCCACTCAAAAGATCGAAATCAAGGGCTTGCCTTCGGGTGAGGCTTCGGTGGGCCTTAAGGTTCACGGTTGTCGGGCTGTTTCTGTCGAAAGTAACGGAGAGAAACTAGTTTCTCGTGATGGAATTTTCGTTTCGGAAGTGGCTGGCGATATCTCCGCCGACGCTACGGTAAACGTAGAAGTTCCTGTAGCATGCAAACGGGTCCACTTGAGCGAGCTTAAGACAGACCAACTTTCTCAGGATGAAGCGCCTTTGCCTCCTGCCGCCAAGGCAGAGCCGGGCGACGCGAATGAGGCTCCGCGTTCTGACGGCCAAGCTCAACCTCTGAAATCTCAGGCCCTTCGACAAGGGGCTACGATTTCAATCCCTGGCCGCGTCCGCCAGAATTCAGGAAACTCGACAGTGGATTCCGCTTTGTCGAAATCGGGCAATGTTCTTCGTCGTGACCGTATCAACAATAACGTTGGGACCAACGTGAATATTGAGCGTCGCGGTGGCACGGTCATTCGTCGGAACAATACGATCGAGTCGGACAACGATATGGTTCGTAATCAGGACGGAACTAAGGCAGGCGGAGGCTCCAGTAGCACACCTGCGTACGCTGGTCATAGCCACATCCAGAGCGGTAACAAGTTAAGCACATCGACAATCGTGGACTTCGGAAATCAGGACACTGAAACCGAAATCATGGGAAATATTGGTGGAAGAGTAAATATCTCAGACCACTTGAACAACGCGGTTGAAGAAACCACACATCTTCGCAACGCCCAACAGCCGGTCGAAAATCACTCTCATACGACGGTTAACAATACTACCAACGTCGTGCGCCAGCCGCAACTTTACTATGGCTATTACACTGATGCTTTCGGCCGTAACTGGTTCGGCTACTACACCCGTTAATGCACGACAGTGTTATCTCGCGAGAGGGCAGGGGAGTCTCCTGCCCTCTTTGATTTTCACTCTTCCTAATTTTTTGAGGGGACATGATAGTAGGAAAACGGTTTTTACGTTCGTTCGTTAGTGTTGTCCTTACGACACTTTCATTATCTGCGTTTGGCGATGTCATTGTGGCAACTCCTCAACAAGTGGAAGAATTAGTCGCGCTTAATGCACTATCCCAGAAGTACACTAGCCGAATCGAAATTCCCTACGAAGAGCTGAGAAAAAGGTTTCAAGAACTAGCAGAATCCGGAAATAATTTCGCCGAAGTTCGGTTGGGAGACTCTCCCCACGAAGACCGCTTGGTAATTCGCCGCTCTGGCAACACATTACAGCTTTACGCCATTGTGGACAATATCGGCACCAGGATAAACATCAAACACAACATCTCAAATTTCTTAGAACGCGATGGAGGCAGTAAGGACATTATTATTGATCGCAGTTTTAATTACCTAGCCGTCTATATCATCGCAGGAAATGTAGGGACCGTGATTAATATTGATATACAAACCCAAAATCGAGCCCTAAGCGGAATTTCGACAAAACCATCTCCCACGCCAAAAGTTACCCACACCGCTGGCACTCCCGAGGTGGAGGTAATTCCTGCAATGGCCGTTTCTAAAAAGGTTTATCGTGTTGAGCCCG